>DATFYX010000041.1 GCA_035314825.1 Candidatus Eremiobacteraceae bacterium | reverse complement strand
CGGCCGGGTCGATCTCACCATGCAGCCGCCATGCACGCTTGCGACGGCTCCGCTGGTGACGGTCTCGCGTTCGGAGTCGGGATTCGAGAAGATCACGCAGGCGGCCACCGTGACGCTCTCGTGGGACGTATCGCTCGCAGCGGGCGAGCGGGCCGAGCGCGCGATCAGTCTTTGTTGTGCGACAGCCAGATCATCAGGCCGACCTCATGCGGATGCGCCAGCAGCTCGTGGAACGGGTACATCCTGATCCGGTAGGTGACCAGCCCGCAGTGCTCGGGGCGCAGATCCAACGTGAAGCGATGCTCGCCCGCATCGAGCGGTCCGGCCTCGACGAATTGATACGAGTGGTCGCCGAACAGGCACTCGATGCGCACGTCCTGCGGCGCGAGGCCGTTGAGGTTGACGGCCGTCTCGATGCGCGCATGGCTGCCGAACGAGACGCGGCGCGGCGGCTCGTCGAGCAAGCGCATCCCGACGCCATCCCACTTCGCACGCACGTTGGCCTTCCATGCGGCTAGCTGCACGGCCGCCGCCCCGCCGGCAGCGGTGAGCTTGCGCCCGTGCTCGGCCGCGCGCTGATAGAACTTCTCCGTGTACTCGGCGACCATGCGCGACGCGGAAAAGCGCGGCAGCAGCGTGCGCATCGAGCGCTTGGACTTCTCGACCCAGCGTTTGGAATAGCCGAGCGCGTGCCGCTCGTAGTACAGCGGCAGCACTTCGTGTTCGATGATGTCGTACAGATTGGCGGCCTCCTCGCGATCGCGCCGCTCTATGTCGGCATTGACCGGGTACGGCCGGATGCCCCAGCCGTTATGCCCGTCGTAGCCTTCGCCCCACCAGCCATCGAGCACGCTCAAGTTGAGCACCGCGTTGATGCCGGCCTTTTGTCCGGACGTGCCGCTGGCTTCCAGCGGATAGCGCGGCGTGTTGAGCCAGACGTCGACCCCTGACACCATGTGGCGCGCCAGACTGAGATCGTAGCCTTCGACCAAGAGAATGCGGCCGTCGAACTGCGGCTCGCGCGAGGCTTCGTACAGTTTGCGGATCATGTCTTGGCCGGGCATATCCGCGGGATGCGCCTTGCCGGCGAAGATGAAGACGACGGGCCGCTCCGGGTCGTTGACGATGCGCGCGAAGCGTTCGGGATCGGTGAGCAGCAGCGTCGCGCGCTTGTACGTCGCGAAGCGGCGTGCGAAACCGACGAGCAGCACGTTCGGGTCGTCAGGATTGAGCAGCCGCAGCGTGCGCTCGATCTGCGTCTCGAACACGCCGTTGCGGCGGAACTGCGTGGTCAAGCGGTTGCGCAGCTCGGTGATGAGGTTCGCCTTGATCTGCTGGCGCACGCTCCAGAAGAGCTGGTCGGGGATGGTGTCGAGGCGATACCAGAATTCGGGATCCTTTTGCGCCCCGCGCCATTCGGCGCCGAGCGTCGTGTCGAACAGATTGACCCACTCGCGCGCAAGGAACGTGCCGACGTGCACGCCGTTGGTGACGTACGATAACGGGCTCTCATCGGGTGGCAGCTGCGGCCACATCGAGGCGAGCAGCTGGGCGGACACGTCGCGATGGATCCGGCTCACGCCGTTGTCGTAGCGCGACCCGCGTATCGCCAGCGCGGTCTGGTTGAAACCGCCTGGATCGCCCGGCTTGAGGCCCAACGCCGAGATGTCCTTGAGGCCGAGACCCATCTCTTTTGCGATGTCACCCAGATAGTGGTCGATCATCTCGATGCTGAAGACGTCATGCCCGGCCGGGACCGGGGTGTGCGTCGTGAAGACCGTCGCAGATGCCACCGCCTCGAGCGCGCTCGGCAGGTCGAGGCCGGAGGTGACGAATTCGCGGCAGCGTTCGAGCACCGAGAACGCGGCGTGGCCTTCGTTGATGTGCCAGACGGTTGGCTCAAGCCCGAGCGCGCGCAATGCGCGCACGCCGCCGATGCCCAACACGATCTCCTGTTTGATGCGCGTGTCTATGTCGCCGCCGTACAATTGATACGTGATGCGCCGATCGGCCTCCGCGTTCTCGGGCACGTCGCTGTCGAGCAGGATGAGCCGCACGCGCCCTGCTTCCGCGAGCCACGGCCGCAGCACGACCTCGCGCTGGCCGATGTTGACGCGCACGCGGATCTCTTCGCCGTCCGCGTCGCGCGGCAGCGAGACCGGAAGATCGGCGACGTCGGACGGCATGTAGGTGGCGTGCTGATTGCCGTCGCCGTCGATCGTCTGCTGGAAGTAGCCCTGGCGATAGAGCAGGCCGACCGCGACGAACGGCAGCCCCATGTCGCTGGCGGCCTTGCACTGGTCGGCCGCGAGGATGCCCAGGCCGCCCGAGTATATCTGGAAGCTTTCGTGAAACCCGAACTCCGCCGAGAAATACGCCACGAGATCGCTAGCACCCAGCGTCGCACCGTCGGCGCGCGGCGTCTCGCGCAAGTACGTGTCGAAACGAGAGACCGCGCGGTCGTATGAGTCGAGGTAGACCGGATCCTCAGCCGCCTGCTGCAGGCGGCGCTCCTCGACGCGGCGCAGAAAGACTTTGGGATTATGACCGACCGCTTCCCACAGCTGCGTGTTCAGCCGTGCGAAGAGCGAGCGCGTCGTCCGGTCCCAGCTGAAACGCAGGTTGTGCGCCAGCTCGCCAAGGCGTTCCAGCCGCTCCGGGATCTTTGGCTGGATCTCGATCGTGAACTCAGTAGCGGCCATGACCGACCTTCGAAAGCGCATCGCCTCGGACGCGCGGGCGGGCGTGATGAGCACGTTCTTTTGAACGCGCGCGCGCGCGCCCTTCGCGCCGCGTCCTTAATGAAGGGGGGTCCATGGAGCGGCTTCACATCGCAAGCGGCTCGCCGTGGGAGGGTCGCGTCGGCTACGCCCGGGCCGTACGGGCGGGCGCCCACGTGTTTGTGTCCGGTACCACCGGCACCGATGAGACCGGGTCGGTGGTCGCGTCCGACCCATACGCGCAGGCGAAAGCGGCGCTTGCTCGCATCGCGCACGCGCTGCACGAGGCCGGCGTCCGGCCGGAGGACGTCGTGCGAACACGCATCTACGTCACAGATATCGCAGCGCAATGGGAAGCGGTCGGCCGGGCGCACGCGGAGATGTTCGCCGGCGTTCGGCCCGCGTGCACGATGGTCGAGGTGAGGCGGCTGATCGCACCCGATGTGCTCGTGGAGATAGAGGCCGACGCCATCGTCGGGGGGGCATGAATGTCCCGCCGGGCCGCTGAAGTAGCCGCCCGTGAGGACCGCGACTCTGTGGCTGACCGCCCTCTCTATCGTGCTGGGCTTCATCACCGCGTACGCAGCATTGCATGGCGCCGGTGATGTGCTGGTCTACGTCCTGCTGTTCATGTTCGGCGGGCTTCTGGGCTACATCGGCCCGGACGCGCCATGGCGCTGGGCGCTGGTGCTGGGTATCTGGGTGCCCATCGCGGAGATCGTGTACCGCATGTCGCTGCCCTTCGGCGCGCCGTCTGCCGGGCAACTGTTGCAGCCGTTGATCGCGCTTGTGCCGCCGTTTCTCGGCGTGTACTCCGGCGCGATCCTGCACCGCTGGCTGCCGCCGCCTCCGCCGCCGGAGCTCGAATGAACGCCGATCTATCGAGGTTCAAATTCGTCCGGCCGGTCACAGTCGTCTTCCGCGACATCGACGGCCTTCGGCACGTCAATCACGCCGCATATCTGACCTATTGCGAGACCGCGCGCAACGAGTATTGGATGCGGGTGTGCGAGCTCTCCGGCGTCGAGGATTTCGATTTCGTGCTCGCAGAGCTGACCGTGCGCTATCATGCCGCGGCCAAGCTCGGGGATGAGCTGCTCGTCGGCTGCCGCGTCACCGACCTGCGCCGCTCGTCATTCCTGATGGAGCTGCAGATCGTGGACGCGAACTCGCACGCGCTCGTGGCCGAGGTCAATTCCGTCCAGGTGATGTACGATTTCGCAGCCGAGCGCTCGATCCCGATCTCGGACCTGCGCCGAGCGCAGGTCGAGGCGTTCGAAGGCAAGACGCTGACGACCGCTCCCAAACGCGCCACCAAGACCTGATGTAATTTCGCACTGATGTAGTCGCGCGCTCTTGAGCGCGGGCGCGCCTACACCCGCAGATTGACGCCCTTCTTGACCATCAAGTACGCGACGACGAACGCGATCACCGCAAGCGTGGTGACGACCGCTGCGTCGATCCATGGCGCGATATCCGACTGCCCGATGTAGCCGAAGCGCAAGCCGTCGACCATGTAGAGCATCGGGTTGAACAACGACACATGCTGCACGAGGGGCGGCAAGACGTGAATGCTGGAGAACACGCCGCCGACGTACGTCAGCGGCGTGATGAAGAAGGTCGTGACGATGGCCAGATTGTCGAACGTCTTGGCCAGCAGCGCGCCGATCATGCCGACCGACGAGAAGAGGAGCGCGGTGAAGAACATGAAGTACGCGAGCGCGAGACCGTTGCGCGGCTCGAGGTGCACGACGAGCAGCCCGATCAGCATGATCAGCCCGCCGATGACCACGCCGCGCAAGATGCTGCCGGTCAGATAGCCGAGCAGCAGCTCGAGATCCGACAGCGGCGCGATGAGCAGCTCCTGGATCGAGAGCTGAAAACGCTGTTGGAACAGCGAGGATGCCGCCTCGTCATAGCTCGACGAGATGACGTTGAGCATGACCAGGCCGGGCAGCAAGAACTGGACGTACGGCACGCCGCCCATCTGGCGCATCGACGAACTTAAGCCCACGCCGAAGATGAACAAGAAGAGCAGCGTCGTGATGATCGGCGGCCAGACGACTTGGTTGATGGTCATCATCGTGCGCTTGAACTCGCGCCGCACCAGCGTCGCGAAGCCGATCCAATTGCTCATGCCTCGGCGCCCTTGCCCACCAGTTCCAAGAACACGTCTTGCAGCGACCCGCGGCCGTGTTTGGCGATCAACGTGTCCTTGTCGGCGAGCGCCGCCAGCTTTCCGCGGTTGATGATGCCGATGCGCGAGCACAGCATCTCGACCTCTTCGAGGTAGTGCGAGGTCAAGAAGATCGTCATGCCGCCCGCGTTGATGCGCCGCAAGAACTCCCACAGCTCGATGCGCAGTTCGACGTCGAGTCCGGCGGTGGGCTCGTCGAGGATCAGCAGGCGCGGCTCGTGCACCAGCGCCCGCGCCAGCGCGAGGCGCCGTTTGAATCCGCCCGAGAGCTGCAGGTACGTCGACGTGCGGCGGTCGCTCAGCTCGAACTGCGCCATGAGCTCCTCGGCGCGCGGTTTCGCCCGCGACGGCGGGATGCCGTAGTAGCCGGCTTGATAGATGAGGATCTCTTCGACCGTCAGATAACGGTCGAAGTTGAACTCCTGCGGCGAGAGGCCGATGTACGAGCGCGCCGCGCGGAACTGCTTGACGGCGTCGGCGCCGAAGACGCTGATCGATCCGGATTGGAACGTCGCCAATCCGACGATCGCGTTGATGGTCGTCGTCTTGCCGGCGCCGTTGGGCCCGAGGAACCCGAAGAACTCGCCCGGCGCGACGTCGAACGAAAGGTCGTCGACGGCGACGACCGCGCCATAGCGCTTGACCAGGTTGCGAACGCAAACGGCGCCGCTGGTGGCGCCGTCGGATGGAGCGGTCGAATTCATTCGACCGAACTCAATAATAGAACCCCATTTGGAGTTTGACTTCGTCGCTGGCCATGGTGCGCGGATCCCACGGCGGCGAGAACGTCAGATCGACGTCGCATTCGGAGACGCCTGGGATCGCCATCACCGCTTGGTGCACCGCATTGACGAACATCGGACCCACTGGGCAGGCGGGCGTGGTGAGCGTCATCGTGACTTTCACCTTCGATCCGTCGACCGCGACGCCGTAGAGCAATCCGAGGCTCACCATGTCGAGGCCGATCTCGGGATCGACGACGCTGCGCAGCGCCTCGCGCACGACCTCTTCGGTGACGGGGTATTCAGCGGTCTCAGTCGCCGGAGCGGCCGAATTCACGGCAGGCGTTGGAGCGGTCGAATTCATTCGACCGTCCGCCGCTGCCGCAGTGGTCTCTTCGTCAGTCATGGGCTTAGGTGTTTAGGGGCGGGGAAGGCATGGTCCTGCGCGAAGCGCACGCGCGATGATGACCAAGACCCTGACGCTGGGCCACTCGCCCGACTCTGACGACGCATTTATGTTCTACGCTCTGGCCGCCGGCAAAGTCGGCGACGGCGCGCTCGCGTACGAGCATATCCTCAAAGATATCCAGACGCTCAATGAGTGGGCGCGCGAGGGCAAGCTCGACACGACGGCGATCTCGGTCCACGCCTACGCGTATGTCGCCGACAAGTACGCGATCCTCAATCATGGAGCGTCGATGGGCGAGCGCGACTACGGCCCGATGGTCGTCGCACGCGAGCAGATCGGGCTCGACGAGTTGCGCGGCGCGACCATCGCTGTCCCCGGGCTCATGACCAGCGCCTACCTCGCGCTGCGGCTTTGTGTCGGCGACTTCACGCCTGTCGTCATGCCGTTCGACCAGATCATGGAAGCCGTCGCCGCCGGAGATGCGCGCTACGGCCTGCTCATCCACGAGGGCCAGCTCACCCACGAGCAGCACGGTTTGCGCTCGATCGTCAACCTCGGCACGTGGTGGTTCGAGCAGACCGGCTTGCCGCTGCCGCTCGGGGTCAACACGATCAAGCGCTCGCTGCCGGACGACGTGAAAAAGCGCGCGTCGCGCGAGCTCAAAGCGAGCATCGAATACGGGCTGGCGCATCGAGACGAAGCGCTGGCCTGGGCGCTGCGTTACGCGCGCGGCATGGAGGCCAAGACGGCCGACACGTTCGTCGGCATGTACGTCAACCGGCGCACGGTCGATCTGGGCGAGGACGGCCGGGCAAGCATCAGGCTGTTCTTGGAACGCGGCGCGCAGGCCGGCGTGATCCCGGCTGTTGCGGATGTCGACTTCGTCGCGTAGCGCCGTGCCTCCGTATGACGTGATCATCGTCGGAGGCGGGGCGGCCGGACTCAATGCGGGGCTCGTGCTCGGGCGCGCCCGCCGCGACGTGCTGATCCTCGACGCAGGCAAACCTCGCAATGCGGTCGCCGAGCGGATGCACGGCTTCTTGTCGCGCGATGGCACGCCGCCGGCAAAGCTGCTCGATCTCGCCCGCGCCGAACTCAAACACTATCCGAACGTGAAGCTCGTCACGGCGACGGTCAAGCGCGCGAAGCGCACGGCCCACGGATTCGTGGTCACGGCGGAATCCCGCGAGCAGTTCGCCGGCAGGCGCCTGCTGCTCGCCAACGGGCTTCGGGATAGACTGCCCAGCATCAAGAATCTCGACAAGCTGTGGGGTAAGAGCGTCTTCGTCTGCCCGTTCTGCGACGGCTGGGAATTCCGCGATCGCAAGATCGCGGTGTACGGCAATGCGAAGGCGGCGGTCGGCCTCGCACAAGAGCTCTACGGTTGGAGCAAACACCTCACCGTGTGCACCGAGGACGGATCGCTGACCGTGAGTCCGAAACAGCGCCGTTGGCTCGAGGCGACGCACTGCCGGCTCATCAAGGGGCCGATCAGGCGGCTCGTCGGCAACGACAAGGGCGCGCTCAAAGAGCTCGAATTCGAAGACCGCAGGCGCATCGAGTGCGACGCGCTGTTCCTCTCTGCTCCGCTGCGCCAGAGCTGCGGGATCGCGAAGTCGCTCGGATGCAAAGCCGGTTGGTGGGGTTCCATCGTCGTCGATGACAAGGGCCGGACCAATATCCGCGGCTGCTACGCGGCCGGCGACGCGGTCACAAACGTGCATCAGGTGATCCTCGCGGCGTCGAGCGGCGTGCGCGCCGCGATGGCGATCTGCAGCGAGCTGCTCAGCGAAGAAGCAGATGCCCTCGCACGGACCACGCGTCGTGCTTCGTAGTATGGTTCGCTATCTCATTATCGGGCTTTCGCTTCTCGCGCTCCTTGCGAGCGTTTCGGCGGCAGCGACGACGCCGGCTCCGTCCGCTTCACCTGCGGCAGCAGGGAGTCCATCGGCGCCAAGCGCCGAAGCGACCGACCCGTACATCTGGCTCGAAGACGTGCACGGCGCCAAGGCGATGGCGTGGGTGGAGGCCGAGAACGCGAAGACGCTCGGCGTGCTCGAGAAGGATCCGCGTTTCGCCGAGTTTTACGCAAACGCGCTGAAGATCGCAGAAGCGAAGGATCGCATCCCGGCGCCGGAATTCATCCAGAGCCAGATTTTCAATTATTGGCAGGATAATAATCACGTGCGCGGGATCTGGCGGCGCACGACGCTCGCCGACTATTCCAAGACCTCGCCCGCGTGGGATACGGTCCTCGATCTCGATGCACTGGCAAAGTCCGAGAACGCCAATTGGGTGTGGCACGGCGCCGATTGCTACTGGCCTCAGGAACGGCGTTGTCTCCTCCACCTGTCCGACGGCGGCGAAGACGCGGACACCATCCGCGAATTCGATCTGACGAACGAGCAGTTCCCAGCCGGCGGTTTCGTCCTGCCGCGCGGCAAGCAAGACGTCGCCTGGGAAGACGGCGACACGCTGCTGGCAGCACGCGAATGGAACCCGGGCGAGATGACGACCTCCGGTTATCCATACGTCGTCAAGCGCCTCAAGCGGGGGCAGCCGCTCGCCGGCGCGACCGAAGTCTTCCGCGGAATGCCAAGCGACGTCGGCGTCTCACCGTTCGCGCTGCACGACGGCCAGGGACACCGTGCGGTGATGATCGTCCGCAATACGACATTTTTCACCAGCGAGTACTATCTGGTCACATCTGCCGGCACTCGCAAGTTAGAGGTCCCGCCCAAAGCGGACGTCAGCGCGATGATCGCGGGGCGCCTGCTCTTGCGTCTGCGGCAGGACTGGGCCGTGAACGGCACCGCGTTCATACAAGGCTCTCTCGTTTCACTCGATCTGGCCGCGGTGACGGCCGACCCTGAACACCTCGTGCCCACGCTCGTCTATGCCCCCGGCCCTCGCGAATCGCTCGACGGCGTCGACGATACGCGCGCACATCTGATCATCACCACGCTGGACAACGTGAGAGGTCGCGCCTACGTGTACACGCCGCTCGCGAACGGCGGCTGGTCGAAGCGGCAGCTGGCGCTTGCCGACAACTCCGCGATCTCGCTGGCAGCCGCCGATCAGCACGACGAGAACGCCTTCTTGTACGTGACGAGCTTCCTCACGCCCACGTCGCTGTGGCTCACCGACGCCGGCAGCGGATCGCTTGCCATGACAAAAGCGTCGCCGGCGAGATTCGACGCATCCGGCGACGTCGTCGAGCAGCACGAAGCGACGTCCGAAGACGGCACGCAGATCCCCTACTTCATCGTCCATCCAAAGCAGATGAAGCTCGACGGCTCGAATCCGACGATCCTGTACGCGTACGGTGGATTCCAGATCTCCGAGACCCCGGCGTACTCGGGGCTTCTCGGCAAGCTGTGGCTGGAGCGCGGCGGCGTCTACGTGCTGGCCAACATCCGCGGGGGCGGCGAATTCGGTCCGGCGTGGCACGATGCAGGTCTGACGGTGCACCGCCAACGCATCTACGATGATTTTGCAGCGGTCGCGCAAGACCTGATCGCGAGAAAGATCACCAGTCCTCGCCGGCTCGGCATCCAGGGCGGTTCGAACGGCGGCTTGCTGATGGGCGTCGAATTCACGCAGCATCCGGAATTGTGGAATGCCGTCGACATCCAGGTGCCGCTGCTCGACATGCTGCGCTACGAGCAGATCGCAGCCGGCGCTTCGTGGGTCGCCGAGTACGGCAGCGTCTCAAACCCGGAGCAGCGCGCGTTCCTGGCCTCGATCTCCCCGTACAACAATATCAAGCCCGGAGTCGCCTACCCGCAGCCGCTGATCTGGACGACGACCAAAGATGATCGCGTGGGCCCGCAGCACGCGCGCAAATTTGCGGCCAAGCTCCAGGCGATGGGCATCCCGTATTACTTCTATGAAGTGACCGAAGGCGGCCACGGCGCCGGCGCCAACCTCAACGAGCGAGCCCACACGACCGCGCTGGAGATGATCTACTTCACGCGCAAGCTCATGGACGACTGACGCTCCGTCTGTAATACAGCGTGCGTTTGCTCTCCGCGCTCAGACGTTTCTCAAGCGCGCGCTGATGTTCGGCGGACATCGGCGCGAACGCGCGTGCCGCACGCGCTGCTGCATGCACCTGCGCAACGTCGTCGCAGCCGATGATGGCGACCGATATCGGCGCCGACAGCGCGTAGTCGATCAGCGCCTCCACCGGCGGATCCTCCTTCATCCCCAAAAGCAAGCCCCGGCCGAGCACCTTCATCCCGATGATGCCCATGCCGCGCGCCGCCGCCTCCGGGATCACGACCGATGCGAACGAATCCACCGTCGCCTCGCACGGGTTGACCGGTAGCATCACCGTGTCGAACGCGAAGCGTTGGATCGCCGCGAGCATGACCTGTGGGTCGTAATGCCCGGTGATGCCGATGAAACGCGCCTTGCCCTCGCGCTTGGCACGCGCGAACGCGGCATACGTGCCGCGCTCGCCATCGAGCAGGTCGAGGTCCTCCTCGGTGCGTACGTCGTGCAACTGCCACAGATCCAGATGATCGGTGCGCATGTTCGCCAGCGTCTGATCGAGCGATTCGAGCGCGCCGGCGAACGAACGGTCGTGGGCTTTCGAACATAAGAAGATGTGGTCGCGAGCAGCTCCCAGTGCCGCGCCATAGTACTGCTCGCTTCCGGCGTACGCGCGAGCGCAATCGAAATACGTGACGCCTTCGTCAAGCGCGGCTTCGATGACGTCGCGAGCCTGCTCGTCGCGCGCGAACGAGCGCAATACGCCCTCGCCGCCGAGCCCCAGCGCGGTCACGAATTCGCCGGTCCGGCCGAGCGGCCGAACGGGCAGCGTTTCGCCGTCCATGCCGGCGCGTTCGCGCCTGCGCCGGTCGCCGCCTCGGCGATGAGGATACGATAAAGGAAGCAACTGGATGCGCGTCCGACGCAACGCTCGGGTTGCACGGGGCGTTATACTGGCGTATGATGTTTGGGATGTCGAACAGGATCATCGTTCGTTTCGCGAGCGGCCTCGTGGCCTTTGGGCTGGCGGCTGCTGTCGTCGGGTTGGCCGGCACGGCGGGGCCCGCCTGGCAGGCCGCTTTGCGGCCCAGCGGGGCGCTGTCTGTCGCCCTCGCCGCAGATACGAACTTCAACATCACCGGCGTCGTCCAGGGCGTATCGTACGATCAGAACGTGATCGAAGTGCTGGCAGCAGGCGTCAAGCAATCGATCCACGTGACGCCGACCACCTCCATCGCCAAGCACGGCGAGACGGGCAGCATTTCCGACATCCGCCCCGGCGCACACGTCGTCGTCACCGGCGTGGTGCAAAACGGTCAGCACGTCGCGGTCACGATAGAGATCAAGTAGTCACGGCCAATCGCGCGGCGCGAACCGCGCCGCCGAATTCACGCCATCCTCGCCGATCTCCAGCAACACCGCGCCCAATGTCAGTGCGCCTCGAGCCAGCTCGAAATGATGCGGCTCCCTGAACTCGCGCATCTCGCGTACGAAGAACTCCGGGGCGATGCCCTGCACGCCGCCCAGCGGCCCCACCATCCCGACCTCGGCCACGAATATGCTACCGCGCGCAAGCGTGTGCAGCAGCGACGTCGGCTCGTGCGTGTGCGTGCCGAGGACCGCGGCGACCCTGCCGTCGACCGCGTGCGCGAAGGTCTGTTTCTCGGTCACCGAGTCTGAATGGAAGTCCACGAGCACGCGAGCGTGCCCAAGCGCGAGCCCTTCGAACGCGGCAAGCGGATTCGACACGGTGTAGCGCTCTCCGGCCGCGGATTCTCCTATGAGATTGATGATCGTCAGCGGTTGCGAGCCGGCTGTGAACTCCACCACGCCGTGCCCCGGCAACGCGCCGACGACGTTATGCGGACGCAGCACGCGCGCTGAATCGAGCACGCTTTCGCGATCCGGCGCATCCCACGAGTGATTGCCGCCGGTGATCACGTCGACGCCTGCCTCGAGCAAAGCTTCGACTGCCTGCGCGCTCATGCCGAAGCCGGTCCTGGGGTCGGAAGGGCGGCTGACGACGGCGTTTTCGGCGTTGGCGACGACGGCGTCGATCGCGTGCTCGCGCCGCCAGCCTGGGATGCGCTCGCTCAGCGCGGCGACCGCGCGTGGCCCCACGATATCGCCGAAGAACAGAAGTCGCATGCCCTGTCGTTCGGGAACGCGGCCGCCAAGGACTGCTCCGGCGCTCGGATTAAGACCATGGGCTCGGAGGGACATATGTCAGAGACGTTCGTGGCTGCGGCGGTACGCAGCCCAATCGGCAAGTTCGGCGGCGCGCTCAAGGACGTGTCGCCGGTGGATCTCGGCGCACACGCTATGAAGGCCGTGCTTGACAAAGCGGGCGTGCGCGGCGACGACCTCGATCTATTCATCTTCGGCAACGTGCTGCGCGCCGGCTTCGGCCAATTGGTCCCCCGCCAAGCCGCTATCAAAGCGGGCATTCCCGACACGATTGACGGCTACGCGGTGGACATGGTCTGCGCGTCCGGCATGCAAGCCGTCATGAACGCGAGCAACCTCATCAAGCTCGACGATGCCGATGTCGTCCTCGCCGGCGGTTTCGAGTCGATGTCGCAAGCTGCATTCACCATCTCGGCCCGCGCGCGTTGGGGCTACAAGACGCTGCTCGGCGCGCCCGAGCAGGTCGGCGACGTCATGGTCGTCGACGGTCTCACCGATCCGCTGACCGGCGAGGGCATGGGCATCCAGACCGAACGGCTCGCGCGCGAGTTCGAGGTCACGCGCGACCAGCTCGACCAAATCGCGTTATGGTCGCAGCAGCGGGCGCACGCGGCGACGCAAAACGGCGCCTTCGCGCGCGAGATCGCTCCCGTCACGCTCGAAGGGCGCAAGGGCCCGACGGTCGTGGATCAAGATGAAGGCATCCGAGCCGACACGACGGCGCAAGGGCTCGCTTCGCTGCGCCCTGCGTTTTCCAAAGACGGGGTGCTCACCGCCGGCAACTCGAGCCAGCTCTCCGACGGATCGTCGGCGCTCGTGCTGGCCAGCGCGGCAGGTGTGAAAAAGCACAGCCTTGAGCCGCAAGCGCGCATCCTAGGCGCGGCCTGGGCCGCCGGCCCCGGCTATCGGTTCCCAGAAGCGCCGGTGCCCGCGGTGAAGCGGCTGCTCGAGAAGCTGCACATGAAGATCGACGACTTCGACCTGTTCGAGAACAACGAAGCCTACGCGCTCAACAACGTGCTCTATCACGAGCTGCTCGACGTGCCCTACGAGAAGCTCAACGTGAATGGGGGCGCCATCGCGCTCGGCCATCCGCTCGGATCGTCCGGCTCGCGCATCATCGTGACGCTGCTCAACGCGTTGTCGCAGTCGGGCGGCAAGCGCGGTATCGCCTCTATCTGTCACGGGACCGGCGGGGCGACGGCGATCGCGCTCGAGCGCGTGTGAGGTGAAGGCGCCGGAGATCGGAGCCAGCGCCCAGATCAGCAAGACCATCGACGAGGCGGCCGTCGCCGCCTTTGCCGCCGTCTCGGGCGACACCAATCCGATGCACCTGTCCGCGGACTTCGCGCGCCACACCCGCTACAAACGTCCGATCGCGCACGGCATGCTCACCGCGACGCTCATCTCCGCGGTCATCGGCACCAAGCTTCCAGGTCCGGGCTGCATCTACGTTTCGCAAACGCTCTATTTCCGCAGGCCTGTCTTCGTCGGCGATCGCATCACCGCGACGGTGACCGTCACCGCGATCGCGGCCGACGAGCCGCTCCTCACCCTGCGCACGCAATGCGCGAATCAAGCCGCTCACATCGTGCTCGACGGCGAGGCGCGCGTGCTGTTGGACGATCTTGCTGACGCTTGACGAGGCACAGGTCGCCTCGCTGTTCACCATGCAGGACGCGATCGACACGGTCGAGCGGGCGCTGCACGCCCAAGCGGAGCGGCGCGCGATCTTCCCGCTGCGCGGCGTCGTCGCCAACTCAGATGGTCTGCTCGCCTCGATGCCGGGTACGATCGCATCCGATCCGGCAGCGCTCGGCTCGAAGCTGGTCAGCGTCTTCGCAGGCAACGCGCAACGCGGCGAGCACACGCACCAAGCGCTGATCGCGCTCTTCGATCCCAGCACAGGTCGGCCCGCCGCGCTCATGGATGGCCGGCTGATCACCGAGTTGCGCACCGCCGCGGTGTCCGCGGTCGCCACGCGCGCGCTGGCCGCCGAGACGGCGCGCACGCTTGCGATCATCGGGACCGGCGTACAGGCGCTCGCACATGCGCGCGCACTCGCTCTCGTGGCGAACCTGGACGACATCCGCGTGTGGGGGCACAACCGTCTGCGCGCGGAGACGCTCGTGCGCCAGCTGTGCGCGGAGGGCATGCAGGCGCGCGCGCCGGACACAAGCGACGAGGCGTGCCGCGATGCCCACATCGTCTGCACGGTGACGTCGTCCCCCGTGCCGGTCGTCAGCAGCGGCAGCATCGCTCCGGGCACCCACGTCAATGCGGTCGGCGCATGCACGCCGCACGCGCGCGAGATCCCGCCCGAGCTGATGGCGCTCGCATCGATCTTCGTCGACTCGATCGACGGCGCGCTGCACGAGGCGGGCGACATCGTCCTCGCGATGCGCGATGGCGCCCTACCCGCCGCGCCACGGCTGACGTTGCTGTGCGACGTCGTCGCGGGCAGGACGGTCGGGCGCACCGCGCCGGAGGAGATCACGCTGTTCGAATCGCTCGGCATCGCGATCGAGGACCTCGCGTGCGCGGCGCTGGTCTACGAGCGCGCCGTCGAGCGCGGCACCGGTACCACCGTCGACCTCTAGGTCCCCGAACCGCCCCCGATGTGAAGCACGTACTTCAGCACGAAGCGGTCGAGCTGCGACGTCGTCTGCGGTGTGCCCCACTCGACATACAGCTCGTTGCCGTTGATGAACTTGCGATGGTACGCGGCCGCGAAGTTGACGGCGGTCGGCGAATATCCCGTGCCTGAGATCGTCCGATATGCGAGCGAGACGTTGGAGTCCGGCCCGAGGCTATAACCGAGGTTCACGCGGCGCAGCGACTGCTGCACGTAGCAGCCGGTGAAGAAGCAGCGGGAGCTGTCTCCCGCATAGCCCGCGCCTAGATTCCAGCGCGCGTTCAACTGGTCCGCGACGTCGATCGTGACCTCATTGAAATAGAAGGAGGAGTACGTCGTCTGCTGGACTCCGCCCGGTGCGAGGAAACCGGCGTTCGGCCCGTAGGTCCAGCCGGCGTCGATCGACTGCGGCGTGCCGTCGCGGTAGTTGAGCCCGAAGAAGTTGGTGTGCGACGCGAACGTCTGTCCGTTGAGGTAGACGGGGTAGCCGATGTCGTATTGGCGGATCGAGCTGTCGAGCGGTCCGGCGCTGAACGACAGCAGATCGCGCAGTTGAGCCTGCACGAACCAGCTGTACTCGCTGTAGTGCACGTTGCCCGACTCGTCGAGATAGCGCTCCGCGTTGAAACTCGCGCTGTAGGACTTGAATGGGCTGCCCGGCTTGCCTTGGCCGACGGCGCTGGCAGTGAAGGCCGGTCCGCGGATGTCGTCGATCAGGGTAAAGCCGTCCACCGGCGCATAGTAGGGCTGGACGTCGCGGTATGCCGCAGCGACGCTGTAGTGGGCGCGGTTGACCGCCTCGAAGACGATGAAGTTATGGCCCTTAGCGGCGTCGGGCACGTACTGCCCGGTCTCGGTCGCGTAGTCGAACGCCTCCTCGACGCCGGTCTTCAGGCTCGAGATGCGCGTGCCGAACTCGAACAGCGAATCGGTGCATGACGTCAGTTCGACTGCGTTGACGAACGGGCACGGCGTCACGCTCGAGCCGTTGTCCGTGTGGTGCGCCTCGACGCCGTTGAACCAGTAGCGCGAGGCCTGATCGGCGGTGCGATGGTTGAAACCGTACGCCTCGTCGTTGAAGCCCGGGCCGACGGCGGCCAGCGCGCCGATCGCGTTGAGGCCCGCCGTGCCCTCCACCTTTGCGCCGCCGTTGAACTGTCCGATCGAGGGCGTGTAGAACGGTTCGTCGGACGGCCCGTTGATGCCGAACTGCACGTTGGGGGTGAGAAAGCTCTCGCCCTCGGAGAAGAACGGGCGGTATTCGGTCAGTGCGCGCTGGAACTGCTGCGGCGTGATCGTCTGTTGATCGGACTCGACGTTGGAGTAGTCCGGGTTGACGGTGCCGACCAGCGCAAGCGTGTCGGTGAATGGTATCGCGCCGTCGACGCCCAGGTGTGGGGCGTGCGATGGACCTGCCGTGCCGTTGAGCTGCGGGAAGACGTTGCGGTCGGCCCCCGCGCTTGCCAGCCCGAAGATGTTCGCATATGGCGACGGACGCGCGGAGAGCGCCTTGAAAGAAAGCCCGGTCCAATACGGCCAATACGTCGAATCCTCGATGGCGTCCATCTGCCGCTCGTAGGCCCACGTGAGATCCTCATCCGAGGACGACAGGTGGCGCGATAGATTGATGCGCCAGGAACCCGGCGACGCGCGCAGATCCTTGAGCGGGATGACCATGACCGCGTTCCACGAACTTCCGTCGATCTTCGCCGCCGTCTGCCAGGACGGGTTGTAGCGATTGGATTCGCTTGACGTCGCGTACTGGACGCCTTTGGGCGTAGTGCTGAATTCGTAGACGCGCGATCCGTTGCCGCTCGGGTCGATGCTGATCGTGACGTAGTCGTCGAGTCCTTCGCCGATGTTGTTGGTCGTCTGGCTTGCGACGATCGGCGCGCCGGGCTGCTCGCAATGAAAGGCGACGTACAGATCGGTGTCGTCATAGAGCACGTAGCCCACGGTCTTCATCGCCGCCGGCCGCTGCGTGGTGAAATTGTAGAAGTCGTCGGCCAGGCGGCCGCTTTGCCATTGCGGATCGGTGAGCGAAGCGTCGGGCGGGAGCGGGGCGGTCGCGCGCGCCGCGGGGACTTTGGTCAGCCGGTCAACGGTCGCGAACGCGCCGCTCGCGCCCGCGCCGAAGCAGAAAACGGCGAATGCAACTCCAGCCAAGACGGATCGGAACGACATGCCCCTGCGCGTGATCCTTCGCCGTGATCGTGCTACTGCATATACGGCGGCCTGCGCCGCGATGTTTCAGCCTCCCCGTTCATTTGGGCGGCGGCCCGGTGGTCACTTGGACCAGGTCGGGCACGCGCACCCACTTCGCGAAGGCATCGCGGATCTGTTCTGCAGACGTGGCCGCATAGCGGTTCGCAGCGCGCGTCGGCTCGTCCAACGGCAGATCCAACAGCGCCCGGCGCAACATCCCGCCCGCAACGCTTTGCTCGCTGGATTCGGAAAGGGTCAGATCCGCGAGCAGGCCAGCCTTGGAGCGCTGCAGTTCTTCAGGCGTCACCAGCGCGGTCTGCATGTCATGCACGTCGCTTTCGATGAGCGCCCGCGCCTTGGACACATTGGGCGGGTCGCAGCCGTAGCCGACCTCGAACGTGCTGCGCGTCTTGCCGATGTCAAAGCCTTGCTGGACGAAGTAGACCAGCGAGCCTTTGACCCGCAGATCGCTGTAGAGCCGCGACGAGAAAGACGCGCCGCCGAGGATCGATCCGCCTAGCTGCAGCGGGTAATAGTCTGGATCGCTGCGCAGCACGCCGATCGTCTCCTTGAGCGTGACCGTGTCTTGCACGCGTCCGGTCGCAGGCACGTCGGCGGCTGAGGCCACGTTGTTGGGAGCGGCCGGATAATCGGTAGCCGGCGTGGGTCCGGTCGCGCTCCAGGACCCAAACCATTTCTCGACCGACGCTTTGGCCTCGTCGGGCGTTATGTCTCCGATGACGACGATCGTGGTGAGATCGGGGCGGAAGACGACTCCATAGTACGCTTTGACGTCGTCGAGCGTCAGCGCTTTGACGCTGTCGACCGTCGGTTCGCGCTGCTGCGGGTCCGCCGGCGGATACAGCGCTTTGACGAGCGCCACGTCGGTGAGATAGTCGGGGCTCTTGAGCTGGCCGTCGACAAAACCGGCGGTCTGCTGCTGCACGATCGTGAACGCTTGCGCCGGCAGCGCCGGGTGGAGCTCACCATCGGCCAGCAGCTCCATGCCGCGATCGAACTTCGACGAGAGCACGGTCAGCGCGAAGTCGGTGCCGAGCGACGTATTGGCGGCGATGTCGTCGAGCGCTTTGCGATAGGCAAGGCGGTCTAGCGAGGTCGTGCCGTACTCGAACAGCCCGTCGAGCACGCCGTCGACGCCTTCTTGGCCAGTCGGCGCCTCAAGGTCTGGGTTGTTCTTCACCGCGCCGACCACCGTGACGGTCGGCGTGATCGTCTCGGTCTGCACGATGAGCCGCAGCCCGTTAGGCAGCGTGATCGCAGTCGGGTTGAGGGTGGATTGCGGCACGCTGACCGTCGCCAGCAGACCCTGGGCCCACGCAGGCAGCGTGGTCTTCACCGGGCTGGCCGGCGCGAAAGATTCCGCGCCGCCGAATCCTTTGGACGCGCTCGGTTGTCCGGCGGGTTTCGGATTGAGTATGCCGACGAGCGCGGTCGAGTTGTCGAAATACTTGCGCAGCACTCGGTTGACGTCATCGACGGTGACCTTTTGCAGCTTGTTCACGTCGTCGTCGGGCGACGACACGCCCTCGACCGCGACCGCGTCGACCCACGCGCTGGCTAGCCCGGAGATCGAGTTGCGATTGAATTCGACTTGCGCCACAGCCTGGCGCTTGGCCGCGTCGACCAGGTCGGGCGGCACGCCGTTTTTCTTGTACGCGTCGATCGAGCTCTTGAGGGTGGCGACGATCGCCGGCATATCGGCGCCCGGCGGCATGGCCGCGTACGTGAAGCCCGAGCTCGCTTTGGGCAGCGGATCGCCCGGGAAATACCCCGCCTGTAATGCCTTGCCTTGCATGCCCAGCGCGTAGAGATCGCCGCGCTGGCTTGCGAGCACGGCGCCCAGAATGCGCGTCGCAGCGCTATCCGGGCTGTCGAGCCCGGGCAGGCGATACCCGACGAAGGCGATGGCGAATGGTTGATCGCTGTCGAGTGTGATGGTCTGCGCTTTGAGCGGCTGCAGATGCACCGCGGGCCGCGCCGGCACCGCATGCGACGTGATCGGTGAGAAAAGCGTCTTGATCGAGGCCAGCGTCGCCTGCGGATCTATGTCGCCGGCGATGACCAGCACCGCGTTGTTCGGCTGGTACCAGGTTCCGTAGAACGTCTTGAGCATCGCGCCCGTCGTCTTGTCGAACGAGGATCGCGTGCCCAGCGCGTCGTGCTCGTAGGGCGTGCCGGCGAACATATGCGACTGCGCTTGCGAGAAAAAGCGATAGAAGGGATTGGAAAGATCCCGCGCGACCTCTTGTTCGATTGCGCCGCGCTCTTGCGCCCATTCGTCTTGCGCGTCGAGCACGCCGTGCGCTTGCAGCGCGAAGACCTTCAGCGCGTAGGGCAGATCTTTGGCCGGCACGGTGTAGTAGTATTGCGTGATCGTGTTCTGGGTCTCCGCATCGCTGTCCGATCCCATCAACGTGCCGATGTCCGCGAGCTGACTCGCGCTCAAGCCCTTGAAACTGCGCCCGAACGCCATGTGCTCTTGCGCGTGCGCCATGCCGGGGAAGCCGGCCGGCGCCTCATCCGAGCCCACGAGGTAGACCATGTCCGCCGTCACAGCCGGTGCGAGCGCGTCGCGCACGATGATGACGCGCAAGCCGTTCGACAGCGTCGCGCGCAGGGTGCTCGCGCTTGCATCGGCAGACGCGCGCTCAGGCAGGGTCTCGAGCACGCAGAGCGCCGCGCATGCGCAGGCAAGGGCTATCGAGAGTCGGTTCAAGCGATGGTTCTCCTCAAGAGGGAGCGGGACGAGCGCTCTTGTACGGGTCCGTGGAGGCGGGCGCGTGGAAGAGCTTTCGGGCCGGCTCAGCGGTCTGATCCTGGCGGGTTTCGACGGGACCACCGTTTCGGACGAAACGCTTTCGTTCATTGCGGGGACGGCAGGGGCCGTCCTCTTTCGCCGCAATATCGCGACGTCCGAGCAGACTCGCGCGCTCGCCGATGTGCTGCAAGCCGCCCGCCCGCCAGGACGGCCGCCGCTATTGATCGCGATCGACCAAGAAGGCGGCACGGTGCAGCGTCTCGATGCGCTCGGCGTGTCGGCGCCGTCGGCCATGGCGCTCGGGGCCGCGGGCGACACGGCGTTGACGCGCGACGTCTATCGCGCGATCGGCACGGACTTGCAGGCGCTCGGCATCACGCTCGACCTCGCGCCCGACGCCGACGTCAACACCGACCCCGACAATCCCGTGATCGGGTTGCGCTCGTTCGGCGGAGAGGCGGGCGCGGTGAGCACCCACGTCGTCGCTGCCGTGCTCGGGCTGCGAGACGCCGGTGTGGTCGCGACCGCCAAACATTTTCCCGGCCACGGCGGCACGAGCCTGGACTCGCACCTCGTGCCAGCCACCGCGTCCGGCGATGAGCAGCATCTGCGCGCGGTGGATCTCGCGCCGTTCCGCGCGGCCATCGATGCGGATGTCGACGTCGTCATGGCAGGTCACATCGCCGCACCGGCACTCGACCCTGCCGGCAGCCCCGCAACCCAGTCGCGCGCGCTGCTGCGCGGCCTGCTGCGCGACGAGCTCAAGTTCAAGGGCGTCATCTGCACCGATGATCTGGAGATGAAGGGGCTCGGTGATCGGACCATCGAGGAAGCTGCCGAGGCCGCACTTGCGGCGGGAGCCGATCTGCTCTTGTTCGCCCACGTCGAGACGGCGCGCCGGGCGCTGGCCGCGTTGCACGCGGCTGTCTCCGCCGGCCGGCTGAGCGCGCCAGAGATCGAGGCGAGTCTTGCGCGCGTGGAGGCGCTGCGCGCACGCGCGCAGATGCTGACGGCGGGCGCACGCGAGCGGCCGGTCGATCGCGCGGCGTTCGAGCGCGACCGCGCCGTGCTCGCGCGCGACGTCGCGCGCCGATCGGTGACGCTCGTGCGCGCGCGCGGCGGAGCGCCGCCGCTTGCGCTGCACGCGGGCGCGCGCGTGCTGGTCGTCAATTTCATCGAAGGCGGTCCTGCGAAGTCCACGGGAGCGCGCGTCGAAAGCGCGCTCGGCAAGGCGATCGCCGCCGCCGGGTATCGCGTCACCGAACAGCTGCGCGATCTCGATCCGGCCGGTCACGAATACAAGCAGCTGCTGCTGGCAGCCGGGACCGCCGATGCATTCGTCGCGCTCACGCGCCGCGCGTTCGCGCACCCGCTGCAGGCGCGAGCGGTGGCCGATCTCGCGCTGTTCGGCAAACCGGTCGTCGCGGTTGCGGCGCTCGAGCCGTACGACGCGTCGCATCTGCCGGACGAGGTCGCCGTCATCGCGTCATTCGGCGACGGCGACGTCGAGCTGGAAGCCGCCGCCGCGGTGCTGCTCGGCCGCGCGCCGGCGCAGGGACGGTTGCCGGTCGCGCTCGCGGCGGCTCCTCACGCGGTGCCGACGGTATGACCCGACCCGCAGGTACATTGGACCGCTCCCTGCCCGCTGCGCGCGCGCTCGTCGAGAGCTCGATCGGACGCGTGTGCTCCTGTGCGGTGCTGCACGTGCGGCTCTCCGGCGACATCGTGTGCGAAGCCGCGTTCGGCGAGGTCGCGCCCGGGGGCGCGGTGGCGGGCAACGATGCGATCTTCGATCTTGCGTCGCTGACCAAGATCGCCGTCGGGACGGCGCTGCTCGTGCTGCTCGACCAGCGCCGGTTCGCGCTCGACGATCCGATCGTGGCGACGTTCCCCGAGTTCGCCGGCCGCGACGCGCGACGCGCGATGGTCACGTTCAGGCATCTGCTCACCCACACGTCCGGTTTGCCGCCGAGCGTGAACGCGCGCGCGGAGAGCAGTGCAGCGCGCGTCATCGAACGCGTATGCGCGACGCCGCTGACCAATGCGCCCGGCGAGCGAGTCGTGTACAGCGATTGCGGGTTCATCCTCGCAGGCGAGGCGGTGGCGCGATTATCGGGCGTGCCGCTGCCGATCGCGCTGCAAAGCCTGGTGTTCGACCCGCTCGCGATCGCCAGCTGCGGCTACGTTCCGCAAGGCGCGATCCTCGATCGCACCGTCGTCACCGAACGCGACGAATGGCGCGGCAGACTCTTGCGGGGCGAGGTCCACGATGAGACGTGCTGGTCGATGGGCGGCGTGGCCGGGCACGCGGGCCTGTTCGGCGCGGCGGCGGACGTCGGCCGTCTCAGCGAGCTGTATCGGCAAGCGGGGCAGTATGCGGGGCGGCGCGTGCTGTCGCGAGCGACGTCGCAGAGCGCCGTCAAAGAGCACGCGCGCTCGCACGACGAGCGGCGCGGCCTGGCCTGGGCGCTCAAGTCCTCAAACGCACGGCCGTGGGGCCGATCGCTTTCGCCCAACACCTACGGACATACCGGGTATACAGGGACCTCGCTGATCGTGGATCCCAAACGCGCGCTCACCGTCGTGCTGTTGACCAATCGGGTGTACGTGACTCGCGAGCCCGGCCCGATCGCGGACCTGCGCGCCGCCGTGCACGACGCGGTGATCGCCGAGCTCGAACCTCTAAGACCCATGGAGCGGTCGAGTTTACTCGACCGTCACCCGTAGATGCGCGTCATCGGTCTGATGTCAGGCACCTCGCTGGACGGCATCGACGCAGCGGCGATCGACCTCGAGCGCCACGGCGACCGCCTCGACATCGCATTGCTCGGGCATGCGACCTCGCCGTACGACGCCGAACTTCGCGCTGCTTTGGAAGCCGCGCTCCCACCCAAGCAGGGCAGCACGCGCGACGTGTGCGCGCTCAACGCGCGCGTCGGGACCGCATTCGCCGAAGCCGCCACGCGCCTGTGCGCACGCGCCAGCATCGACCTGGCAAGCGTGGATGCGATCGGTTCGCACGGCCAGACGATGTATCATATGACGTCAGGACGTCCTGAGACCCGCGCCACCCTGCAGATCGGCTCGCCCGCCATCATCGCGCAGGCGACCGGCGTGACCACCGTGGGCGATTTCCGCGTGGCCGACGTCGCCGCCGGCGGCGAAGGCGCGCCGTTGGTCCCGTTCGTCGACTACCTCTTGCTGCGCAGCGACACCGAAAGCCGTCTGGCGCTCAACATCGGCGGCATCGCCAATGTCACCTGGCTGCCGGCGGGGCGTGGCCCCGAGCAGGTGCGCGCGTTCGACACCGGTCCGGGCAATATGCTGATCGACGCGTGCGTGCGATTCGAATCGCACGGCGTGCAGCGTTACGACCGGGGCGGCGCGCTCGCGCAAAGCGGCCGCGTCTCCGAGGCGCTGGTCGACGAATTGATGGAAGAGCCGTGGTTCCGCCGGCCAAGCCCGAAGTCGACCGGACGCGAAGAGTTCGGCGAAGCCTACGCGGGCGACGTGCTGCAGCGGGCTGCGAACCTGGGCGTCAGCGGCCCCAATCTCATCGCCAGCGTGACCGCCCTGACCGCGCGCACGATCGCGGCCGCGGTGCCGCGCGACTGCGCTCGCGTGATCGTCTCCGGCGGCGGCGTGCACAACCGCGCGCTCATGAAGATGTTCGAGGACGAGCTCGACCGCCGCTCGGTAAGCGCGGTGATCGAGCGCTCCGACGCGTTCGGCATGCCGGTCGACGCCAAGGAGGCGATGGTGTTCGCGGTGCTCGCGCACGAAGCGCTGTACGGACGACCGAACAATCTGCCGTCCGCGACCGGCGCGCGCAGCGGCGTCGTCATGGGCGTCATCGCCCCGGGCAAGAATTTCCCCAAACTCATGCGGGCGCTATGGTCGACCACCTAGACACGGTCATCGGCGTGGACGCGGGCGCGAGCGCGATGACGGGAGTCCTCGCCGCCGCCGACGGTTTGCCGATCGCGTGGGCGAAGGCCGGCGGCGCGAACGTCTCAAGCGCCGAGGAGTCCGTCATCGTCCGCAATTTCGCGCAGGTCTTGCGGCCGTTGCTGGCCCGCGGCGGTGCGCGCGCGCTCTGCGTCGGCGCCGCCGGTGCGGGCGACGCGCAGCGGGCCGGCCGGCTTGAAGAACTGCTGCGCCCGCTCGTGCCGGCACGGACCGTGCTGACCGTCGTGCACGACGGGCGCATCGCGCTGCGCGCCGCGACCGCCGCCCGGCCCGCGATGGCCGTCATCGCCGGGACCGGTTCGCTCGCATACGGTGAGCGCGCCGACGGCACGCCCGTGCGTGCGGGCGGCTACGGTCCGCAGATCGGCGACGACGGCAGCGCATACGAGATAGGTCGCGCGGTGCTTCGTCACGGCGCGCGCGTCTTGGACGGGATCGAACCAAGCGGTCTGCTCAGCGCTGCGCTCCTCCGCGAGCTCGGCGCGGCAAGCGTGACGGATCTCATCGCGCAGTTCGAGCGCGAGCGCGCGCCGGTGGCGCGGATCGCGCGTCTGGCGATGTTGGTGGGGCCGGCGCACGCGCAAGGCGATCCGATCGCCGCGCAGATCGTCGAACGGCAAGGGGCGCTCCTGGGCGCGCTCGCGGTCCGCGTCGCCGGCGCCGTTCGCGATGGGGATCGGCCGCTGCCGGTCACGCTGGCCGGCGGCGCCTTCGAAGCCGTGCCGCAGCTCGCGCACGTGGTGACTCGGACACTGGGCGCTCATCCGTGCGTCGTCACCCGTCTGCAGGTCGAGGCGGCGTTGGGAGCCGCCGCGCTGGCGCTCGAGGCGCTCCGGCATGGATGACACACCGCTTCCTTTGACTGAAGAGATCAATCCATCGACCGCGGATCTGGACGTCCTCGACACCCACGAACTGTTGCACCGCATCAATGACGAGGATCGGCGCGCCGCCTGGGCGGTCGAACGGGAGCTCGACGTCATCGGCGCCGCCGTAGACGCGATCGCGCAGCGCCTGGCACGGGGCGGCCGGCTGCACTACTTCGGCGCCGGCACGAGCGGCCGCATCGCGCTTGGCGACGCCGCCGAAATGCCGCCGACGTTCTCCGTGGCGCCGGATCTGGTGGTAGCGCACATCGCCGGCGGTCCCTCTGCGCTCGTGAGAGCGGTCGAAGGCGCCGAGGACGACGCTCAAGCAGGCGCCGACGAGGTCGCGGCTGCGCGCATCGTGGAGCGGGATGCGGTCGTCGGGCTTTCGGCGAGCGGGCAGGCGCCCTACGTGCTCGGCGCGATGCGCGCGGCGGCAGCGGTGCGCGCGTTGACCGTCGGCATAACCAACGATGCGAACGGACCGCTGGCGCGCAGCGTGCAGATCCCGATCGCGCTGCTGACCGGCGCCGAAGTGGTGGCAGGCTCCACGCGCATGAAGGCCGCATCGGCCCAGAAGATGGCGCTGGCGGCCATCAGCACTGCCGTGATGGTCAAGCTCGGCCGCGTGCACGGCAATCTGATGGTAGACGTCGCCGCGAGCAACGCGAAACTGCGCGCCCGGGCACTGCGCATCACGACGCTGCTGTCCGGCAAAGAAGAAGAAGAAGCGCGCGCGGCGCTCACGGCGTGCGACTACAGGGTCAAGCCGGCGGTGCTGATGCTGCGCCGCGGCGTCGCGCGCGACGAAGCGACGGCGCTGTTGGAGCGCAGCGGGGGCAGCCTGCGACGCGCCCTCGAAGCTATGTAGTCCCGCGCTCTTGAGCGCGGGCGAATAGCGCAGCGTCCGCAAGCCACGTCCAGCCGCCAAGGTACGCGGGCAGCTCGGCCGCAAGCGAAGGATGGATCGCGGCGGCGAATATCTCTGCGGAATCTAACAGACGCGGACCAGGGCGATTGACGTATGCGTTGCCGTCCACGACTGCGACCCGGCCCGAGCGCACGGCGCGCAGCTCGTCCCACACGGAAGTGGCGCTCAGGTCGCGCGCCGCTGCCGCGGCGGCGGTCAGATCGAAGCCGCACGACGCGATGATGATGACGTCGGGGTCAGCTGCCGCGATCGCGGCCCACTCCAAGCGCGCAGAATCCGCGCCGGGATTCGCAAGCACGGGAGTGCCGCCGGCGAGCTCGACCAGTCCCGGCGTCCAGTGGCCGCCGCTCATCGGCGGATCCGTCCACTCCAACACCAGCGTTGGCGGCCTGGCAAGACCTGACGTAAGAGCGCGCAAGTGCCGCTCGCGGGTCCGCAGCCCCTCGACCACAGCCTCGGACTCGCCCACATGTCCGGTGAGCTCGCCGATCGACCCGATGGTGGCATACACGTCATCCAGGCTCGACGGTTCGAGCGAGACCAGTCGCGGGTCGCCGCTCAAGCGCCGCGTCGCCGCGCAGACGGTATCGTACGACACCGCGCACACCGGACAGAGCTCTTGCGTGAGGATAAGATCCGGGCGCAGCCGTTCGAGCAATGCGGCGTCAAGCGCATAGATCGAGGAACCGGCGTGCAGCGACGCCCGCACGTGGCGATCGATGTCGCCCGCGCCGCCGCCCGGCGGCAGCGCGCTGCGCGTGAGGCGCGGTTTGGCGCGCGCCGCAGCGGGAAAATCGCACTCGTGGGTGACGCCCACGACATGGCCGCCTGCGCCGATCGCGTAGAGGATCTCGGTGGCGCTTGGCAAGAGGCTGACGATGCGCATGGCTATGCGCCTGCCTTTGAATTAAGGCGCGTCGATTCCCTTAACGGCCGCATAAACTAGGTTGCATTTGCACAACGCGCCGTTAACCGCCCGATAAGCTCGCCCTCGTACATTTATGCCACGCCGTCCGATGACAGGCGGTGGTCGACGCTTTGCGGGGAGGACTCGTGAGTAAAGCTATTCTTAGCGCGTGCGCAGCGGTGTGCGCGTCGGTCGAGTTGCTGGCGGCGCCGGCGATGTCAGCGCCCGCACCCGTGCCCGCCTCTTCAAGCGTCGGCGCCGTCGCCGGAACGGTGAGCGACAGTTCCGGCACGGCGCTGGCGGGCGTCGTCGTCTCAGCCAACGGCGCGTCCCAGGCGTCGACCACCACGGACAACAAGGGCGGCTTCGCGTTCTTGTCGCTTGCGCCCGGGATCTACACCCTCAGCGCTTCCAAAGGCGGCTACGTCTCGACCAGCGTGACCGACATCTTCGTCCTAGCAGGTTCAGCGGTCCAGGTGACCATCACGCTGGCCCAGTCGTCCTTCTCGTCGATCCGTTCGCTGGGCCGCACCGTCGTGACCGCTCATCGCGGCGGCTTCAACACGACGCCCGCGTCGGTCGCCGTGGTCACCCCGCAGATGTTCCGCGATCAGGGGCAGCTCCAGGTGGCGCGCCTCATGGATCAGACGCCCGGCATCGTCACCGGCCACCCGGGCACCAGCGCGAACGCAGCCGCACCGGGCGCCATCACGTTCCCCAACATCCGCGGCGGCCTTTCGTTCGAGACGGCGTCCCTGATCGACGGCCACCCGGTGTCGGTCGGCGCCTTCGGCGACTACGTGACCACGTTCTTGAACTCGTACCTGCTCAGCGACGTCGAGGTGATCAAAGGCCCAGGCGCATCGGAGCCGGAGATCAACTACGCCATCAACGGCACGGTCAATTTCCGTACCCGCGAGCCGACGCGCAAGCAGATCGAAGCGGTCGACTTCGGCGTCTACGGCTACGGCGGCACTTTTTCGAACTTCCTCGCCTCGGGGACGGTCGACCGCGGCAAACTGGGCTACGTGTTGGACTACGCGGTCAACGGCACGAACGGACCGCTGAACCAAGACGGCTACTTCACGACGCTCTCGACTGCGCCCATCATCAACGGCATGAAACAGGTCGGCTTCACGACGAGCGCGACCAACAACCCGATCTACCAGAACAATCCGTTCGCCGGCAATTCGACCCTCATCGCATGCTGCTTCCCGGTCAGCACGACGTTCGACAACAAGAACGAACTCGCGAAGTTCCGCTACAACTTCTCGAATTCGACGTCGGCGACGGTGAGCTACTTGGGCAGCCAGACCTGGACCGAACAGAACGGCAACCACCTCAGCCAGATCCTGACGAATTTCGCACCGGCGAGCGCCGGCAACTACAACGGCCCGGTGCCCGCCGGCCCCATGGAGGTGTGGCAGAACATCTTCTTCCCGCCCGGCGAGTGGGAGGTCAACAACGAGCCGATCTTCCAGGCCGAGGTCCGCACGGCGATCAAGAAAGACACGATGCTGGTCCGCTGGTACTCTGCGAGCATCAACCGCCTGCAATACAACGGCCTGACCACGCCGCAAGAGCTCACCGGCTCGACCATGAACCTGTACGGCACGGTCACGGTGCAGGCCACGCCGAATCCGGCGAACACCTCCACGCCGGCGCCGCCGCCCGTGCTCACCACGTTCCGCGGCCAGCCGGCCAACCTCGTCATCCCGCAGCAATACTTCCAGCAGACCGAAGAGGACAAGCTGCACGGCGGCTCGTTCGAGTACGATCATCCGATGGGCGAGGATGACGTCATCACCCTCGGCTACGATCAGACCAACTCGACGACCAACGCCTATAGCTACGGCGCGACGAACCCGAATCCGACGCCGTCGCCGCCGGCGATCCCGAATCCGACCGGCCTGACCGTGACCAACACGGTGCCGGCGGGCTCGTACCAGCATTTCGGCACCGTGCTGTTGCGCGGCATCTTCCAGGGCGGTTCGGACTGGCAGTACATCCTGTCCAACTACTACGAGATCTACACGACGCACTCGTCGCCGGACGCCGGCATGACGTTCAACACCGTCACGAACTACCATTACGACGTCCGGGCCGGCATCACGTACCATCCCAACCCGAACGATTCGTGGCGCTTGTCGGCCGGCACGTCGATCGCGCCGCCCTATCTCGCGCTGGTCTCGACGCCCAACTCGACGCCCGTGCCCAACAAGACCAACACGTTCGCCACCGACACGCTCAACAACCCGAACCTCAAGCCGGAGACGGCGTTCGGCGGCGACCTCGGCGAGGACATCCGCTACGGCGACGGCTTCAACATCATCTCGTGGGACGTCTACACCACCGGGCTGAAGAACCAGTTCCTGACCTCGCAATTCTCCAACGGCACGGCGTGCGTCGTGCCGTCAGGCGGCGGCGCTTGCATCGTCATGCCGGTCTTCACGACCCAGAACCAGAACTTGGGCACGGCGTACTACGGCGGCATCGAAGGCTCGCTGCGCCGCGCCCCGCCGATCGGGTTGGGCTGGACGGTCCAGGGCGCGCTGCTGCGCGCCTTCCCGTACGGCATGCAGCCGTCGTTCTACGCCACGACCGCGGGGCCGTACACCACGAACCTGGCGATTCTGCCCGGCCTGAACTACCTGAGCAGCGGCAACTCAGGATCGCCCGGCGGCTTTAACGCGATCTCGAACCAGAGCATCCCCTATGCGCAGGGATACGGCGAGCTCAACTACACCGGTTCTAATGGATACTACTATTCGCTCGGCACGACGTACTACGGCAACAACAACTCATACAACGTGCCGCCGTTCTTCGTCTGGAATGCGACCGCGCGCTTTCCGATCGTGCGCAACGCATATGCGCAGGTCTCGGTCGACAACCTCTTCGGCATCTGGTCGGGAGTGGCCATCAACCAGTTCGCGGGCAACGCGCAGCCGCTGGCCAACGGCAAGCTCGGCTTGACGAACGGCAACGTGGTCGGGCCCGGCGTGGTGCGGATGTTCATCCACTACCAAGTCGGCGGCTAAGAGCCCAGCCAAAAAAAGTGTAGCGGTCGAATTCATTCGACCGCTACGCGTTTTCCACCGACTCCGATCGTCTACGCCGTTTGGCGGTACTTGAACGATATGGTCAGCAGCTTCTGCGAGTTGCTGGCCGTGAGATTGGCCGGCACGAAGACGGTGCCATCGGCGCCACAGTTCGTGAAGGTCAGACCATCGCCGCCTTGTTTGACGTCGTTGCACAGATACGTGTCGCTTGATGCGACGTTTGAGCCCTTGTAGTGATCGACGACCTCAGCGACTTCGCACGAGTCGGTGTTGGTGCGCATCGTCTGGAAGGTCCGCGCGACGCCTGCATCGCCGCCGTGATAGGCGACCGAGATCACCGCGGCGTCGCAGTTCGTGAAGGCTTTGGAGAAGCAGTTCTCTGCGGCGAGCACCGCCGCGCTGTTGCTGTTGCCGATCTCCAGGCTGCCGCACACGCCGCCGCCGTCGGCGACCATTCGTGCGGGCGTAGGAGAAGCTGCGGCGGTCATGGGAGCGATCAACGCCGTGCACAAGGAAAGGGCCGCTGCGGCAGCCGCCACGCGATGAAAGCCGATTTTGGGACCTGCGAGCATGAGGATGAGTCTCCTTTCGCCGTGATGTGCTTACCCCGGGTATACTAACGCTTCGCGCATAAGGTTACATTATCGCGACGCCGATCGGCGGGTCTTGGGCGGTTCCCAGGCCGGCGGGCGTCCAGGCCCCAGGCCGCCCCACAGGAGACGGCAAAAAGCGGGCATAATACCGAGCAACCGTTACGCTCCGTTCTGCTCGCACGAAGAATGGCGCCGTCGTCGCACATGCTCATGTGACGGCGTCAAACGTGCGTAGAGCGAGCGGCCCACGTGAAAGGGGAGACCATGTCGAAATCCGAGCGCCCCGATAAGTCGCTTACCCGCAAAGATTTTCTCGGCGGCATCGGCGTCGCCGCCGCCGCCGCCGCGGGCGCGAGCACAGGCGTCGCGACCTCGCTCGGCTATGCGCCGGCGACCGTGGCCGACAACGCGCCCATCCTGATCGGCGACGTCGACGAGACCAGCGGCGTCTATGCGGTCAGCGGCGCGAGCCAGTCGCTCGGCAAGAAGGTCTGCGTCGACGAGTGGAACGCCAGGGGCGGCGTGCTGGGCCGCAAGATCCAGCTCATCCACGCCGACACCGCGGCCAAGCCCGACGTCGCCGTGCCCAACGCCACTAAGCTCATCGAGCAGGATCAGGTCGACGTCCTCGTCGGCGAGGTCTCGTCAGGCGTCGGCCTAGCCCTCTCGGCGCTGGCGCAGCGCCTCGGCATCGTCTACGTCGCCGCGGGAACGCACGATACGACGATCACCGGCAGCAACGCGCGCCTGTGCTGCTTCCGCACCACGGCCGCCAACTCGATGCTCGCCAACGCCACCGCCAAAGCGCTGCTGCCGTTCGGCAAGAAGTGGTTCTTCATCACCCCGGATTACGCGTACGGACATTCGGCGCAAGCCGGTTTCCAAACCGTCCTTGAAGCCAACGGCGGCCAGTCGCTCGGCAACGAGCTCACCGCGTTCCCCGTCAACTCCGGCGATTTCACCGCGCAGCTGACCAAGGCCAAGAACAGCGGCGCCGATGTGCTCGTGCTGAGCTGGTACGGCGGCGATCTCGTCAACGGATTGAAGCAGTACGTGCAGCTGGGCCTGGACAAGGTGTTCAAACAGGTCGGAGGGCCGCTCAACGGCGTCGAGGTCGGACTCGGGTATGGTCCGGAGAACAACCGCGGCATTTGGGGCGCACCGTGGTCGCCCGATTATCCGACCGAAGGCTCCCAGCAGCTCGTCGCCAAGCTCAAAGCGGCCGGTGCCACGTACGTCGACTGGCGCATGTACCTGGGCTGGCTGGCGACCGAGGCCGCGATCACCGGCATCCTGCGCGCCGGCACGACCGAGGCGACGCGCCTGGTGCACGCGATGGAAGACCTCACGTTCAACGGCCTGCAGAAGAAGTTCTGCCACATCCGCGCGTGCGACCACCAGAACGAGCTCGATGTGGTCGTCCAGCAAGCCATCCCCAAGTCGCAATGGAAATACACCAACCAGTTCTTCAAGATCACGCAGATCGTGCCGGCCAGCGAAACCCTCGAGCCGTGCAGCCAAAGCGATGCGCCGGCGAAGCTGGCGACCCAGACCATCCCAACGCGCGAAGGCTACACCCCGAAGACCAAGGCGTAAGCCGGCGCGCGATCGGTTGGACCATCAGGAGGCGCCGGCCGCCAAACCGGCGCCTCTCACGTAGCGGAGCCCGAAGACGACGCTGAACGCATTACCGCTGCTCACCATCGCGCTGAGTTACGTCGCGATCGTGCCGAACCAGATCGCTGAGACCGTCTTCGACGGGCTCACGCGCGGCATGCTCTACGTGCTGCTGGCCCTCGGTCTTAACATCATCCTCGGGCTGATGGGCGTTATCAACTTCTCGCACGGCGCGTTCTTCGCGCTGGGCGCGTACATCACGTTTACGCTCTCCACCAAGATCGGTCTGTTCCCGGCGATCATCGTCGCCGCGCTGTGCATGGCGGTGCTCGGCATGCTCATGGAGAGCGTGTTCATCCGCCGCCTCTACGGCCGGCCGCCGGAACACGTGCTGATGTTCACGTTCGGCGCGTTCTTGATCTTCGTCCAGATCATCCGCAAGGTGTGGGGCGACACGCCCGAACCGCTCTCGCCCAGCGGCTGGCTTGCGGGATCGATCAATCTCGGCTTCATGCAGTACCCGACCTTCCGTCTCATCGTCGTTCTCGTGACCATCGTCGTGGTCATCTTGGTTTACCTCATGCTCGAGCGCACCAATCTCGGGCTGACGATCCGCGCCGGCACGCGCGACAGCGAGATGGTGAGCATCTTGGGCATCAACATGCCGCTGACGTTCACCGTGGTGTTCGGCCTCGGGTCGCTGCTGGGCGGCCTGGCGGGCGGGCTTGAAGCGCCGCTCTATAACATCGATCCGAACATGGGCGCCACCTACATCATCATCGCGTTCCTGGTGGTGATCGTCGGCGGCATCGGCTCGTTCTGGGGCGCGGTGGTCGGCGGGCTCATCATCGGCTTGCTGCAGGAATTCACGGTCCAGCTGATCCCAGGCGGTTCGTCCGCCGAAGATATCGTGCCGTTCGCCTTCATGCTGCTCATCTTGTTGATCAGGCCGCGCGGCTTGTTCGGCACGGAAGGCCTGTTCGACTGATGGCGGCGACGATACCGGTCCAGCGACCGCGCAGCGGCTGGAACGGCCTGGTGCCGCTGATCGCCTGGGCGCTCGTATTGCTCGTCCTGCCGTGGGTGATGCAGCATCTGCTCAAGAGCAACGTCGCGCTGGCCACCAATATGGTGATCTTCGGCATGATCGCCCTCGGTTTCAATCTGCTGTACGGCCACACGGGCGAGCTGTCGTTCGGGCACGCGGCGTTTGTCGGCCTTGCCGGTTACTTCGCGGCATTTGTGATCCTCAATCACGGCTGGACGTTCTGGCCCTCGATGCTGCTTGCGCTCGCCGCCACGATGCTGCTGGCCTTTGTCCTCGCGCGAGCGATCGTGCCGCGCAGCACCGGTATCTATTTCTCGATGATCATGCTGGCCGTCGGCCAGGTGCTCAACTTCGTCGGCGAGCGTTGGAACGCGGTGACCGGCGGCGATGACGGCTTGCAGGGCATTCCGCGGCCGCAGCACGTGCTCGGCCACGCGCACCTCGACATGAACAACGAGCTCCATTTCTACGTGTTCTGCGCGATCGTCGCGTGGCTGCTCACCCTCTTCATGTGGCGCATCATCCACTCGCCCTTCGGCGCGGTGCTGCACGCGATCCGCGAGAACCGTCAGCGCGCGGAGTTCCTCGGTTTCGACGTCACGCGCTACAAGATCAACAGTTTCGTTCTGTCGGCGCTGCTGCCGGCGGTCGGCGGCGTGCTGCTCGGCTACTACAACGGTGCGGTGAACCCGGGCGAGCTGAACTGGACGGAGTCGGGCGACATCGTCATGATGACGCTGCTCGGCGGCGCGCCGACGTTTTGGGGGCCGATCCTCGGCGCCGGCCTGTTCAAGTTCATGCAGCAGTACATCTCGACGTACACGCAGTTCTGGGAAGGCTATATCGGCATCGTGTTCGTCGGCTTCGTGCTGTTCGCGCCCCAAGGCATCTGGGGTCTGGCTGAAACCGCGTGGCGCAGCCTGCGCGCGAGGCGCGCATGAGCACGATCTTCCGCACCGAGGGGCTTTCGAAGTACTTCGATTCGCTCAAGGCCGTCGACGGCGTGGATTTCGCGGTCGAAGAGGGCGAGATCCACGCGATCATCGGCCCCAACGGCGCGGGCAAGACGACGTTCTTCAACATGCTCACCGGTAATTTCGCGCCGACGGCCGGCAAGATATTCTTCCGCGATGAGGACATCACGGGTCTACCGCCGCACCTCATCACGCGCAAAGGCATCGGCCGCTCGTTCCAGATCAGCAACATCTTCGGCGGGCTGAGCGTGTTCGAGAACGTGCGCGTGGCCGTGCAGGCGACGTACGGCGACGCGCCGGGGATCCTGGTGCGGCCGAAGTGGTTGGGCGAGGTCGACGACAAAGCCGAGGCGATCATGGAGCGGGTCGGCTTGACGCGCTTCGCGTACGCCCAAGCCGCCACGCTCTCGCACGGCGACGAGAAGCGTCTGGAGATCGGCCTGGTCATCGCGGCCAATCCTAGCCTGCTGCTCTTCGACGAGCCGACCGCCGGCATGTCGCTTGACGAGTCGAAGCAGACGATGCAGATGCTGCAAGACCTGAGCAAGCAGCACACGATCGTGCTCATCGAACATGACATGGATCTCGTGATGTCGCTCTCGAACACGATCACCGTGTTGCAGAACGGGCGCAAGATCGCAGAGGGTTCGCCCGCCGAGATCAAGGGCAATGCGCAGGTGCAGCAAGCGTACCTGGGGACCGCCATCTGATGTTCCTCGAAGCGCGCGGGCTCAACACGTACTACGGCAAGAGCCACATCTTGCAAGACGTCTCGATCGACGTCGATCGCGGTGAGGTCGTCGCTCTGATCGGACGCAACGGATCGGGCCGCAGCACCACGCTCAAGACGATTGCCGGCGTCACGCCGCCACGCAGTGGAACCGTCACCCTCGACGGGCAGAACATCACCGGCCTCAAGCCGTACACCATCTCGCGCCGCGGCGTGGCGTACGTGCCCGAGGAACGGCGCATCTTCCCGAACTTGACGGTGCTGGAGAACCTCAAGCTTGCCACGCTTGCAGGCCGCAAAGGCCCGTGGGATTACAAGAAGGTGTTCGAGTTCTTTCCGCGGCTTGAAGAGCGCAAGACGAACGAAGGGAAGTCGCTGTCAGGCGGCGAGCAGCAGATGTTGACGATCGCGCGGGCGCTGATCCAGAACCCGGCGATCATCTTGCTCGACGAGCCGCTCGAGGGCCTCGCGCCGGTCATCGCGCAGGCGATCCAAAAAGCCATCATGGAGATGAAGACTGAGGGCCTGACGATGCTGCTGGTCGAGCAGAACGCCCGCGTTGCGCTCGCGGTGGCCGATCGCGCCCACGTCCTCTCCGACGGGCAGATCGTAGCCTCCGATACATCGGCGCAGCTGCGCGCGGATCAGGAGCTGATGCAACGCTACCTCTCGGTGTAGCGGTCGAATTCATTCGACCGCCCACACGGCGATATGGAGCGGTCGAATTCATTCGACCGCCGGCTCGCGCCGGGCGGACCACGCCTGCGCCGAGGACGCTCGGATCTTCGGGATATTTTGACTCCTTCGCTCGGTGGCTCCGGCTCTCGCCGTCGCCAACGCCTCGGCTATCGGCGTGGTCCGCCCGGGCGCTTCTCACGACTGCGATCTCTTGCGCCGCGATCGCAGGCGCGCTCGTCGCACCCGCGGCCGCGGCGACGCCGCCTAGCTCGATACGCATCGCGTTCATCCCGATGGACGATCGCCCCGCGACCGAGCTTTTCCCGCAGCGGACGGCGGCGATTTGCGGCGCGCAACTGATCCTGCCGCCGCCTGGCCTGCTCGGGCATTTCATTCAGGCCGGCGATGCCGACGGGCTCACGCGCTGGCTGCTCGGTCTCGACACGACGGGCCTGAGCGCGCTGGTGGTCTCCGCCGATATGCTCGCGTATGGGGGCCTCGTGGCCTCGCGCACCGCAGCAACGCCGCTCGCCGACGCACGCACCAGGATTGGCGCGCTGGCCCGCTTTCACGAGCTCCATCCTACGGTTCCGATCTACGTGTTCGGCACGATCATGCGCCTCACGCCGACCGAGACGCCGCAAAGCGAGGCATACCTCGACGCGCTTGCATCGTACGCTCGCCTCGCGGGGGCACCGCATCCGTCGCCCGACCAGGCCGTCCAGTTGGCGGATTACCGCAGGCAGATCCCCGACAGCGCGTATTGGGATTACATCGGCGCGCGTGCGCGTGATATCGACACGGACGAATCGCTTGTGACGATGGCCGCACAGGGCAGCGTCGCCTGGCTGGCGATCACGCAGGATGACGCCGGATCCCCCGACGGTCTCCAGATCAGCGAGCAAGGCCGTCTGCGCGCGCTGATCGGCCGGCTGCGGGTCGGCGACCGCGTGACCATCAGTTCCGGCGCGGATGAGATGGGCATGGTGGCGGTGACTCGCGCGATCGAGGACGCGGCGGCGTGGTATCCCCCGATCTCAATCGAGTACTCGACTCCGCGCGGCCCGCAGATGCAAGACCCGCTTGAGGATGCGCCGGTCGGACAGACGATCGACGGGCTGGTGCGGGCGTTGAACCTTCCCAGGACTGGCTATCTGGTGGATCTCAGGCTCTACGTCATCGTGCCATCGACGACGCCGGATTTGCGCAGCTATCTGGATTCGCTGACCGACGATGTGCGCCACGGATACCGCATCGCGATCGCGGACTTGACCTTTATTGCCGACGCCCCCGAACAGGAGCGCATGACCGTTGACGCTTTGCGCGCGGCGGGAGTGGCCGCCCGCCCGGTCGCCTACGCCTCATGGAACACGACCGCGAACTCGGCCGGCACGGCGCTCGCGGCCGGCACGTGTTTCTCGCTCGGCGAGCGTTTCGGTAGCTCGCCGGTGTCGGCACGGGCGAACTTCCTGTTCGACCGCTACGTCGATGACTACGCGTACCGCTTGCTCGTCCGGCCGCCGCTCAACGCCGACCTGCGCGCGCGAGGGTATGACACCTACGCGCTGGGTGTCGGCACGCAAAACGCCGAGTCGCAGATGCGCCGCATGCTGTGGCCGCTGGCCATCGATATCTTCGACGGCTCCTTCGCGCCCGACGGTTGGACGCAAAGCGAGCTAGGGCTGTACCTGCCGTGGCAGCGCACATTCGAAGTGCGCGTGGACTCTCGCTTGGCGCCGAAGACCGCCTCGCCCTAAGCGGCAGGTGTGGGTGGCTGGCAGATCTCGATGAGAGCATCTCCGGTCGCGCTCGGATGGATGAACGCGATCAGGTTGCCGTGCGCGCCGCGGCGCGGGCGTTCGTCGATGAGGCGAACGCCGTGCGATCGCAGCCGCGATAGTTCGGCATCGATGTCGGCGACTCGGTACGCGATATGGTGCAGGCGGGATTCCTTGTCGCCTAAGAAGCGCACCAACGGCGAATCTGCAGACAGCGGCCGCAAGAGCTCGATCGTAGAGTCGCCCGCGCGCATGCCGACGATCTCCACACCCTGATCGGCTACCGTCTCGCGGTAGCGCTGCTCGAAGCCGAGGGACGCGTACAGCGCCGCACTGCGCTCGAGATCGGCCACCACGAGCGCGATGTGGTCAAGGTGCGGCTCGTGCATCACACGACGGCCGCCGGATGATAGACTGAGAAGACTTCGCGCAGCGCATCGGCGACCTCGCCGAGCGTGCAGCCGGCGTCGACCGCCTCGACGAATTCGGGCATGAGCGGCGCACCCGATGAGGCCGCGCGTTTGACGGCGGCCAGCCGCGCTGCGGCCGCCGAGCCGTCGCGGTGCGCGCGAAACGCCGCCAGCCGCTCGCGCTGTTCGCGCTCGACCGACGGATCGATGCGCTGCAGCGCCGGCGCGGCAGAAGAAGACCCGGGTTCGACGAACTTGTTGACGCCCACGACCGTCGCCTCGCCGCGCTCAAGCCGCGCTTGCGCGCGGTACGCGCTGTCGGCGATCTGCTCTTGCATCCAACCGCTCTCGATCGTCGCGACCGCACCGCCCCGCTTGTCGACCTCGGCCATGATCTCTCGCGCCTTGTCCGCCAGCTCGCAGGTCAGGCGCTCCACGAAGTACGAGCCGGCCAACGGATCGGCGGTGTTGGGGACACCGCTCTCATAGGCGATGATCTGCTGCGTGCGCAGCGCGAGTTTCGCCGCGGCCTGCGTCGGCAGCGCGAGCGCCTCGTCCATGCTATTGGTGTGCAGTGATTGCGTGCCCCCCAGCACCGCGGCCAGCGCCTGCAGCGCGACGCGCACGACGTTATTCTCCGGCTCCTGGGCGGTAAGCGTCGAGCCGCCGGTCTGGGTGTGGAAGCGCATGAGCCACGCTTTGGAGGACTTCGAGCCAAAACCGTCGCGCACGATCTGCGCCCACAGCAGCCGCGCTGCGCGGAACTTGGCGATCTCCTCGAAAAAATCGTTGTGCGCGTTCCAGAAGAACGACATGCGCGCGGCGACGTCGTCCACCGGCAGCCCGGCGTCGGCGGCGGCGCGCAAATAGGCGCGCCCGTTGGAGAGCGTGAACGCGAGCTCTTGCGCGGCCGTCGAGCCGGCCTCGCGGATGTGATAACCGCTGACGCTGATGGTGTTCCACTTGGGCACTTCGCGCGCGCAATACGCCATCAGATCGGTGACCAGCCGCATCGACGGCTCCGGCGGATAGATGTACGTGCCGCGCGCGGCGTACTCTTTGAGGATATCGTTCTGCGACGTGCCGGACAATTTCGAGAACGGTATACCGCGCCGCCGTGCGAGCGCGAGATACAACGCCAGTAGGATGGCCGCCGGCGCATTGATCGTCATCGAGACGCTGACCTGATCCAACGGGATGTCGTCGAAGAGCGTCGACATATCCTCGATGGTGTCGATGGCGACGCCGGTGCGGCCCACCTCACCGGAAGCCAACGGCGCATCCGAATCCATGCCCATCTGCGTCGGGAGGTCGAACGCTACCGACAGTCCCATCTGCCCGTGTGCCAGCAGATAACGATAGCGCTCGTTCGACTCTTTGGCTGTGGCGAAGCCGGCGTACTGGCGCATCGTCCACAAGCGCGCGCGATACATCTCGCGCTGGATTCCGCGCGTGAACGGATACTCGCCCGGCAGCGGCTGGTGCGCCAGGTCGAGATCGGCGACATCCCCAGCCGTATAGACCGGCTTGATCGGGATGCCGCTGTCGGTCTCTCGTTCGTGCATCAGAAGAGCCGTTCGGCGCTCCCGATGCCGCAGCCTAGCGGACGGCGAGCCCGGTCGAGCAGCCCGTGCCGCCCGGGAATGGTAGCGTATATGCCGGCGCAGAGGTGGCGCTGAACGACGCCGTGGCGTAGACCTTGATCGTGCTCGAGCAGTCGGAGATGTACAGATTGCCCGCGTGGTCGAGCGCCATGTAGTAGGGATGGATAAGAGCGCTCGTCGCTTGCAGGTCCGTGATCGCCGGCGTCGCGCCGTCGCTGACCGGCGCGTTATAGCGATACAGATTGCCATTCGCGAAGTCGCCGACGTACAGATTGCCCGCGGTGTCGAGCAGCATCGCGATCGGTTGGGTCAGCGGCGAAAGATTCGCATTGATCGTGGTCGGCGGGGCGTTCAGCCGGACCACGTGGTCGTTCGCGGCCACATACAGGTCGCCGCTGCTGTCCGAGATGACGTTGGCTGGGGCGGTGATCGCGATGTCGGCGAACGCTGCGGGGGTCGATACACCCATGAACGGTCCATGGAAACCCAGCAGCGCGCCGTTCCCATCGTCCACCACCCACAGAGTGCCGGTCGGATCGAAGGTGAAACTGAGCGCGTTGTTCGTACCGGTCATGTTGACCGTCGCGGCCGGCACGCTCGCGGATGTCAAAGGCAGCATGTACCCGTAGATGATCGATGGATTCAAATCGTTGTCGACCCAAAGCATCCCGGACGAATCGAACTCCGCGTCGTAGAGCGCCGTGAAGCCGGTGGCGACGGTGACCGTCGGCATGGATGCGGCGGAGGCGGGCAGTGGGTAGACGTAAAGCTTGCCCGAGTTGAAGTCGACGGCGTACAGATTCTGCGCAAGCGGCGTTGGCGTCGGCGTGCTGGTGGAGCTGCTGCTGCATGCGGCAAGACCCATGACCAATGCGGATAAGACGAACGTGATGACCGGCTTCGAACTCATAGGGCCTCCCAGCACGAGCCACGCCGATGGCTTGGGGCTTTTCGGTCAGTCGATGCAGCACACCTCGAGCTTCAAGGCAACGGCACAATCGGTCACTCCCCGAGGGTCTCGAGTGCGAGGAGGGGCGAACCGGTCTCGATCGTATCGCCCGCCTTGGCGCTGATCGACGCGACGACGCCGGCTCGATGCGCGATCACTTCGTTCATCATCTTCATCGCCTCGATGACCGCCACGACCTGGCCATCTTGCACGTTATCGCCCGGTTTGACTCGGATCTCGGCGACGATGCCGTGCATGGGCGCGGCGACCGACGCGGAGTTCGTGCTCACGCGCTTGGCAGGTTTGAAACGCGGCGCGCGCCGCGACGCGGCCGTCCGGGCGCCGTTCAGGCCCAGCACGCGCACGTTGAAGCGTTTGTCGTCCACTTCGACTGCGAGCGTCGTCGGCTTGGGCTCCGCGGCGCCCTCTCCGCCCTCGCTCGACGCGCGCGGGTACGCCGCTTCGATAGCGCTTGCGTGCAGCCGCCTGAACTCGTCGACGCTCAGCGTGGTATAGTCGCCGCGTGCGAACGCCGGATCGGCGAGCAGCATGCGCAAGAACGGGATGGTCGTCTCCACGCCGGCGATGTCGAACTCGCCGAGCGCGCGCTGCATCCGCGCGCGCGCTTCGTCGCGGTCCTGGCCCCACACGACCAGTTTGCCGATGAGCGAATCGTACTCTTGAGGGATGACGGTGCCCGCGACCCCAGCGGCGTCCACGCGCACGCCCGGACCGCCGGGCTCCCTGTAACGCTCGATGCGCCCTGCGTGCGGCCGGAAATCGTCGGCTGGCGACTCGGCGTTGATCCGGCACTCGATGGCGTGCCCGCGCGGCGAGAGATCGGACTGTGAGAACCAGAGCCGCTCGCCCGCCGCGACGCGGATCTGCGCCTTGACCAAGTCCAAGCCCCACACCATCTCGGTCACCGTGTGCTCGACTTGGATGCGCGTGTTCATCTCGAGGAAGTAGAAGTCGTCATCATCGACAAGGCATTCGATCGTGCCCGCGCTGTCGTACTTGATCGAGCGCGCGAGCTTTGCTGCCGCAGCGAGCAGGCCATCGCGCACTTGCGCAGAGATGGAGGCCGGCGTCTCCTCGACGAGTTTTTGGTGGCGCCGCTGCATCGAGCAATCGCGCTCGCCAAAATGGACGACGTTGCCATACTTGTCGCCGAAGATCTGGACCTCGACATGCTTTGGCCGCGCGAGATATTTCTCGACATAGAGCGTGCCGTCGCCGAAATAGGCCGACGCCTCGCGCTGAGCCATCTCGATCGCGTGCGTGACTTCGCCGGCGTCGTGCGCGACCTTCAGACCCTTGCCGCCGCCGCCCGCTGCCGCCTTGATCGCGATCGGATAGCCGAATTGCTTGGCGAGTGTGCGCACGGCGTCGGCGTTGGTGACGGGCTCGATCGTTCCCGGCACGACTGGGATGCCCGCCGCCGTCGCCGCGCGCCGCGCCGCGATCTTGCCGCCCATCATCTCGATCAGGTCTGCTGACGGTCCGATGAACGTCAGGCCGTGCTCGGCGCAGGTGCGCGCGAACCGCGCGTTCTCAGCAAGGAAGCCATAGCCGGGATGGACGGCGTCGCAGCCCGACTGGGCCGCGACCTCCATCAGCCGCTCGACGTTGAGGTACGATTGTGCAGCCGGCGCGGGGCCCAGCCGATAGGCCTCGTCGGCGGCGCCCACGTGGACAGCTCCGCGGTCGGCGTCGGAGTAGACGGCCACTGTCGGGATCCCGAGCTCGCGACACGCGCGGATGACGCGCAACGCGATCTCGCCGCGATTGGCGACGAGGATCTTCTTAAACGCCGTCATCGAGCGCCTCGCGCCGCGCCGCCTCCAACCACGCCGTGCGCGATGGAGCGGTCGAATTTATTCGACCGTCGAATGTATTCGTCCGCGCATTCTCCTCGACGATTTTCAACGCTGCCTCGATCGCCGCGAGCTCTTCGGCCGTCGGCTGCGGCGTCACATCGAGGATCTTCAAAGCGGGATGTTGCCGTGTTTGCGCGCCGGGCGCGCCACGCGCTTGGTCCGCAGGGTCCGCAGGGCGTCGATCAGCACCGGGCGCGTGTTGGCTGGGTCGATCACGTCGTCCAGGTAGCCGCGTTCGGCCGCCACGTACGGGTTGGCGAAGCGCTCGACGTACTCGTTGACCAGCTCGTCGGTCTTGAGGGCCGGATCGGCCGCGCCAGCGATCTCATCGCGGAAGATGATCTTCACCGCCCCTGGCGGTCCCATGACGGCGATCTCCGCGGTCGGCCACGCGACGTTGAAATCGGCGCGGATGTGTTTGCTGTTCATGACATCGTACGCGCCGCCATACGCCTTGCGCGTGACCACCGTGACCTTGGGCACGGTGGCCTCGGCGAACGCGTAGAGCAGTTTGGCGCCGTGCTTGATGATGCCGCCGAACTCCTGGCTCGTGCCGGGCAGAAAGCCGGGCACATCGACGAACACGACCAGCGGGATGTTGAACGCGTCGCAGAAACGCACGAAGCGCGCGCCCTTGACGGACGACGCGATGTCGAGCACGCCCGCCAGCACTTTCGGCTGATTGGCGACGATGCCGACCGGCTGGCCGCCTAGACGCGCAAAGCCGACCACCAACGAACCGCCATACAGCGCCTGCACCTCGAAGAAGTCGCCGTCGTCGACCACCCGCGTGATCACGCTGACCATGTCATATGGCAGGTTCGGCGCCGCCGGGATGAGATCGATGAGACCCGGGTCGGTGCGCTTCGGGTCGTCCTCGGGCTCGACGGAGGGTGGATCGTCCAAATTGTTCTGAGGCAAGAACGAGAGCAAGTGCCTGATCTGCTCGAACGCTTCGTCTTCGTCTGCCGCCACGAATTGCGCGACGCCGCTCTTGGCGTTATGCGTGACCGCGCCGCCGAGCTCTTCGAACGAGACCTCCTCGCCGGTGACCGTCTTGATGACCTCGGGTCCGGTGATGAACATCTGTGAGATCTTGTCGACCATGATGATGAAGTCGGTGATGGCGGGGCTGTAGACGGCGCCGCCGGCGCACGGTCCGGCGATGAGCGAGATCTGCGGGATGACGCCCGACGCCTGCACGTTGCGCCAGAAGATCTCCGCGTAACCGCCCAGGCTGACCACGCCCTCTTGGATGCGCGCGCCGCCCGAATCGTTGATGCCGATCATCGGGCAGCCGATCTTGACCGCCAGGTCCATGACCTTGCAGATCTTCTCAGCGAAGACTTCGCCTAGCGACCCACCCAGCACGGTGAAGTCTTGAGAGAAGATGCAGACGCGCCGGCCGTCGATGGTGCCATGGCCCGTGATCACGCCGTCGCCGACGAAGCGGCGCTCTCCCAGCCCGAATGCGTCGGTGCGGTGCACCGCAAAGGCGTCAAGCTCGACGAAGCTGCCGCCATCGAGCAGGCGCTCGACGCGCTCGCGCGCGGTCAGCTTGCCTCGTTCGTGCTGCTTGGCGATGGCGGCTTCGCCCGCGGGCGCGAGCGACTGCGCCCGCTTCTTCGCAAGAAGATCGAGTTCGGACTCGTGCGACATGGACGCGGGTTTCCGTGTGCGGGCCGGGCGTCCCCGCTCAGGGGCTACTTGCGCTTATGCAAGGCGAAGGTGTTGCCTTCGCTATCCTCGCCGAACACCATGAAGCAGATCGGGGTCTCGGCGAGCTTCCCATCATCGTGGAACTTGACGCCGCGAGTTTTGGCCGCGGCGACGATCGCGTCGAGATCCTGGACCGCGAACATGACGCCCGAGCCGCCGCGCCAGTAGCGGCCGAATTCGGCCTCCATGCCTTCCGGAAGCTTCATGATGCCGAACGCCTCGCCGTTTGGCAGCGTCCACTCGGCGCCGAAGCCCGGCATGGGCATGGTGGGCTCCATGCCGAGCAGGTCCGTGTAGAATTTGGTCGCGCGGTCTAGGTCGCGGACGCTGTAGTAGATCGCGTCGACGCCCCAGACGCTTGTCGCTTCAGCTGTGGCCATCGTCTATTTGCGCCGGTGCAGGATGAACGTGTTGCCTTCGCTGTCCTCGCCGAAGGCCATGTGGCACACCGGCGTGTCTTCGATGTGACCGTCGCCGTCGAATTTCACGCCGCGCGCTTTGTGCTCCGCGACGGCCGCGCCGACGTCATCGACCGAGAACAAGATGCCGCCATGCGGCGTCCACTCTTCGGTCTGGTACAGGCCGAACGTTTCGCCGTTCGGGAACGTGTACTCGACAACGGTCTCGCCGACCGTTACCGTAGGCTCTTGGCCCAGGAGTGCGTTGTAGAACTTAGTTGCGCGCTTGATGTCCTTCACGGTGTAGTAGGACGCATCCATGCCTTTGACTTTGGTCGCTCCAGCGGTTGCCATCAGAATACTCCTCAAACTTTCCATAACGGGGCCGGCTTGTGACGCCGGGCACGGGGGATTCGGCGGCGGTTGCGCTTTCCTTGCCAAGGCTGCCCAGGCCGAAACTATGGAGCGGTCGAATTTATCCGACCGTGGCCAAGATACTATTGCTCCAGTTCGATAGCGACCCGGATTGCGCTGCGCGCCGCGAGGCGCTCACCGCATTGGGCGCGTCACTGGTCGAAGCCGAGCCGCGCTGGCCGACGTTCTTCGATGTCCTCAACCGCGAGCGGCCCGATGTCATCGTCATCTCGCTCGGGCGCATCCCCTCGCATGGCCGCGAAGCGGCGCGATATATCAAAGACGGCTTCAACTCGCGCAATGTGCCGGTGTTCCTGACTGACGTGCCCGCGAAGGACATCGACAAGTGCCGGCAGTCGGCGCCCACCGCAGTGATCGTCGAACGCCGAGACTTGCACGACGCGGTCTATAAGAAGCTGACGGAAAAACTCGCCGGCACTACCTAGGCTCTAGGCCCCAGCGATATTCCGCGAGATAGGCTTCCACAATCGGTGTGTCGCCTATCCGTGGTTCCGAATAAGTAGATGCGCGAGCAGCGTCGATTGCGGATTGATCGAGCACCTTGTTTCCCGAAGATCGATAAATTCTTGCGTCGATCAGATCGCCTCCCTTCTCGACGATCACGACGACTGTCGCGAAACCCTGTATACCTTGCTCTCTGATAAGCTCAGGATACTTGGGAGACACTTTCGTCAAGAAGTCCGCGTCGGTGACCTTCTGGGTAGTCATAATTTCGGGTCCCAAGCTGACTTGGCTATCGTCAAACGTCTGCGTTTCGGGGAAGCGCAAAGAGTCCTTATCGATCTCTATCGAATGACCAGGCGCCCCAAGACAACCCGTCATTTCCGCAATGCCATTGCCACCGACCTCGACGACCTCTAACCCGATTACGTCATCGCTTGGCCATGTAAAGTAGACCGTTTGCTTGCCGGTCAAGCCACGAGCTAATATCGAACTAGGCTCCGTGCCCTTGGCGCCCTGGGCGAGGAGCCGAGCTCGATCGATGCGACCGGTTGTCTCGATCTCCAACCGGTAAATCATGTAGCCATGGACCGACCCGATCGCTCTGCGCCACAGACCTTTCACACCGATCGGACAGCCGAACGCATCGGGGGCCGCCGTGGGAGCCGTCGTCGTCGTCTCATCGAGCAAGGCCAATGCCGCCGGGACCTGTCGCGTGGCGGCGCTCACGGTGAGGTCCGGAGATACGCCGTGACCCTCTAAACGCTGGCCGTCGGGCGCGTGCATGTCAAGCGTCGCGACTCTCAACAATCCGCCGTCGTCGAGCGCCATCTCGACGTCCACGCCCAACACCTTGCCTGCGGTCTGAGTGCCGACCAGTGTGGCACGGTGATAGTATTGCAGTGCGCGTGCGAGCGACTCGGCGCCGCTGCGGCTGTTCGTATCGACCAGCACCACCAAGCGTCCGCCGTACGTGACGCCCGCGTCGCTGGTCGCCGTGAAGCGTTGGGATCCAAAAAAGTGATAGCGTCGCGTGCCCGTCGAGATCAGCGTCCCCACCGGTAAGAACACACCCGCGACGGCATCGACCGAGTCGACCAAGCCGCCCGGATTGCCGCGCAGATCGAGCACGAGCGCGCGGTCGCGCCCGACGTCGCTCATGGCCCATCGCAGCACGCTCTGCATGGAATCAGGGAATGACGAGATGCGCAGGTAGCCGACACCCGGCGCCAGCGTCTTCCAGTCCACCGCCGGACCGTTCGTCGCGCCGTCGGGTGTCATGCCGAACACCGCGTGGCCTCGCCGGTCCCCCGGTGGTTGCAGATCTTGCGGTG
>DATFYX010000040.1 GCA_035314825.1 Candidatus Eremiobacteraceae bacterium | reverse complement strand
CCGTGATTTCGTGTCAAAATTGGTGTCAAAATACCGCGTTACCCGGCGGGTGCCCCGATCCACTCCAATGCAGGCGTCCACGGCTTTTCTCTCGCTTCAATGGTGCGGCGTCTTCGAGGCAACCAATCACGGCGCTAAACGCCACCTGGGGCGCACCGGCTCGTTGCTTGGTCCCCGGACAGCGAATATGGATCGTACCCGGTACATCCTACGGGTACTGGCAAGAAAGACGCTTCTTGGTATGCTAGGAAAAGGCGTTGCTCGAGGCTGCGAACGCCCTTGTCGTCGCCAGAGTCAGCGCAGCGGCACTACCCTGAGCAGCCGTGATGCGCCGACTCTTGGCCGCCGTCTGAAGCTGCTCGAAGTCGCGTTCCCCTTGGTCGGCATAAAGACGAGCGAACTCCACGAGCGCATCGTCAAACGTTCCCTTATTGCCGAGATAGCCGCTCAGCACCGCCGGGTCGGTCGACTTGGCATGCGCCCGAGCGAGCGTCGCTCCGCATATTTTCGCATAGTCGGCCAAGCCCTGGGCGTCCAATGTCGTCAAATCTTGTGACCATTTCATGTCGCGTAGCTGACGCACATAGTAGTCGCGACCTCTCAGGCTGGTCCAACCTAGAAACATATCGCTGGCCGCCTGCATGACCCGCTGGCCGGTGACGACGCGATGACCGTTGTTGCGGTACTTGCTCTTGCCCGCATACACATCGAGGACCGAGCGATTGGCTTCCTTGACTTGCAGGAGCAATGGGTCCCCGTCGTTGGCCATCATAAGAATAACGCCGCAGCGGGTACCCACGCTACCCACACCGACGACCTTGAAGGAGAAATCAACCACGCGATAACGGTCAAGAAGTACGCGCACGTCGTCACGCGCCGTGGCGAGGTAGTCTTGGAGGAGCTTGCTGAACAGCGGGTGACCGTGACGTTCGCGCAAGTGGAAGATCCCTGGCGGATCATCGACGATGCGGCGGCGTCCGTTCGCGACCTTAGTCATCTTGATGAAGGCCGATTCCATGGTGCGCCGCTCCGATTGTCGGATGGCGGCGGCGTGTCTGTTGCGCGCGGCTTTGGATTTCGTGAAACGGCGCTCGAGCACGTTGGGATCGAGTCTCGAATACCAAACCTGAAGCGCCGTCATCTCGGCAAGTTCAGCCATGAATTCGCGATAACTGCACACCGCCGCGCGCACCGCGTCTGCGCGTGACGCGCGGGAAAAAGTGTTGTAGCGGCCGGCGAACTCAATGCTCGTCGCCAGGCGTTTCACATCCCATTCCCACGGCGCCACCAGCGTCTCGTCGAAGTCGTTGATGTCGAAGACGAGGTTGCGCTCCGGGGTCGCGTAGGCTCCGAAGTTGAGCAGGTGGCTGTCGCCACACGCCTGCACCTTGATACCCGTGTTGGGTGTAGTCGCGAGGTCGGTCGCCATGACCAAAGCTGACCCACGCATGAACGCAAACGCCGACTCGAGCATGCGTCCCCAGCGGATAGGCACGAGGCCCGCTACTCTTCTCTTATTCTGTCCGTCGAGGAGCGCGATGGGATCGGGTCGGTCTTTCCGCGGCGTCCAAGTCGCTTGGCTGGTGCGAGGGACTTGTTTGCGGATCGCCCTACCAACCGCCAGCCGCTCATCGAGCGTGGCGAAGCGCGAGCCGCGCTCCATTACGACATCCCGTTGTGGTTGATTCATGGCAGATGTTCCCTGGACGTACCGTCCAAATGTAACCTAGTGTGGCTGGACTCTGCAAGCAAAATGAATCACTTGGCTATTTCAATGTCCGGCAACACATAGCTTTTGTCGAAGATCGCTTTTTGCGGACCATAGAATCGAAACCAGGGATACCAATGCTTTCCTGACGCGGTGTAGATCCAGTTCGATTCGTGGCCTGCGGGCGGCGTCGGACCAAAGTAGACATCCACAGAGCCATCGGCATTCTTCTTTACCGTCGGGTCAAGGGAATCAACCGTGAGATGCGTCGAGTTGAGGAAGAATGCCTCGGTCTCCAGATCATAAACGGTCACCGCCCAAAACTCGCTCGCTGGAACATTCGCGGGGATATGCAGTCGATAGTTATTCTCACCCGACAACTGTGCGCCATCTTTGTCGTAGTACGTGGAAAGGTAGAAGCTGCCCCCGCCGAGATGGTAAACGGGGCCGAAGAAGCTAGCCAAGGTTATCCCCCGCGCATCCACGGCGAAGTAGTTGGGGAGTTCCCATTGGAACTCTGTCTTTACAGCGATCGGCGGAGCGGGGATGACCCATCTCCCGCCGGGATAATAGCGCTCGAATGTCGTGATGATCCCTTGTATCAACCAGGCGTGTGCTTCCGCTGCCGCTGCTTTCAGCTGAGTGCGGGTCCCGGCATCAGGGTTGAATTCCTTGCCCGTCTCGATGCCCAGTGGAAGGAGCATTCCTAACATCTCGAGGTCACGCGATTGCACGGGCTCCTCATTGATCACGCGGGCCAGACTGACGAAGAAGGTGTCGTCATAGGGCACGACCGCGTTATAGAGTTTGCCGGTCATGTCTATGAAGTGCGGCGCTGGCGGATTGGCAGCCTGGCTCAACGGGTAGATCCTGACTTGCTGCACAAGCGCATTGCCTTCGTTTACATCCGCTTGCGATCTGCTTGCCAGGATAGACCGGAGCAGGGTGTAGCTGCCGTACGTGTTGGGTCGCAGCGCGACATAGCCCGTCGGCACATCACCCTTGTAGTTGGGAGGTAGAATTAAGTACTTGCCGCCCTTGCCGCCGACGCCCAGATCGGTGAGTGGCACTTGCCACGTGTCCATGATGGTGCCGAGGAACTGGTTTCCACCGACCGCTGCTGGCACTTCCAAGACTATCGGCCCGTCGGTTTTTGTGTTGGAGAAGATGTACATGTAGCGAACGCTTGTGTCGGTATCCAGCGACTGGTTTTGCCAAGTGGATCCTTTGGGCCACCAAACGATGTCGTTGTATTTTGCCCCACCGTCGCGGAAATATGCTTGGCGCATCATGTCCATGGTCACGGCAGGCGCACCCCAGATCACCGCGTCCACCGCCCGGCGGTAAATAGTCCGGCTAGCCAAATCTTGGGGGGTATAACCCGGCGCTTCTTGCGCCACTGCCGATTGCGCTACGAGTAGCAGGCCGACGATGAATACGGACACAAATTTTGCCATCGAAGTCTCCTTTGACTTTTGTCCGGTCAGCGGGTTCACGGACCCGTGTAGTGTCTTTTCACTGGGAAGAGGAACGACAGCTGAACCTGCAGCTGTGTGCTTGGCGCGCCATTGGGCCTCTCGATGTTGCTGTAGTATTTAGCGCTGAGTTGCATTGGCGTCGTCGCTAGCCGGAACGTCTTGGTCAAGCCGAAACCGAGCGGAACGGTCCACGCCTGACCGGGCACCGCGTTGAAGTTCGCAGTGATGTTCGGCGCGGTCGATAGCGACCACCCCTTGCCAAAGTTATAGTTGATGAAGGGTTGGATGAGCATCGAATTGATCGCGGGATTCGTCGGGCTCGACCCACCAATGCTCCACAGTTGCGTGACGAGCGTGCCGATGACGAAGTTTCCAGGCATGATGAGGCCGACGACGTTTGCCCCGGCAGCGGTCCGGTGCGTCCCGACTGGCCCGAGATTCGGCGAGGCGGTCGCGAACTGGAAGATCGGACCGGCTCCCCAGGTTACCGTGGCCGGCTTGGCCGGCGTGAAGTACGTCTGCATTAAGCCCCGTCCCGCTCGATTTCGGCCTCTTCTTACTTCCTAGTAGCACATGTTTTTTTTATCCTTAGCCGATCGGCCCCGAGGACCTGTGCCAAGCGGAATCCTCACCACGAGGAAGAACGTTCATGGAGCGTGCCGGTAGGGAGGATATGGCCTGATGGTCACCCTTACGATCAACGGAGAACAGCACGAGCTCGACGTTCCCGACGAGATGCCGCTTCTGTGGGTCATTCGCGACGTTGTGGGATTGACAGGGACAAAGTTCGGTTGCGGTCTGGCGCTGTGTGGATGTTGTACGATGCATATCGACGGTCAGGCGATGCGGACGTGCGTCCTCCCGGCCTCCTACGCAATCGGAAAAAAGATTACCACGATCGAGGGCCTGTCGCCCGATAGCTCGAGCGCCCTGCAGAAGGCGTGGATTGCCGAGCAGGTTCCGCAGTGCGGGTATTGTCAGTCGGGTCAGCTCATGGCAGCGTCGGCGCTGCTCGCCAAGAACCCTCGGCCCAGCGACGCCGACATCGATCAGGCCATGACGAATATCTGCCGCTGCGGCACCTACGAAAGCATTCGTGCCGCGATTCGTCGCGCGGCCGCTAGCGCAGATCAGGCCCTCCGATGAACGCAGCGTTATCCCGAAGCGATTTCATCCGGCTCACCGCGTCGTTCGCCGGCAGCCTCGTGTTAAGCGCGGGAGCCGACGGATGCTCGAAGCCGTCGCAAACGCAGCAAGGCCTCGTGGCAAACGACGGCTTCTCGCCAAACGTTTGGCTGAGCGTTCATCCCGACGATACCATCGCGTTTGTCATCAACCGTTCCGAGATGGGGCAGGGCGTCATGACCGGGTTGCCGACGCTGCTCGCCGAAGAATTAGACGTCTCGCTGAGCAAAGTCACGATCGAGGTCGCGCAGCCCGAAGCCAGCTATCTCTACCCAGGCCAGAAGGAAATGAACACGGGCGGCAGCACTTCGATGCGCGATTCGTGGTTGCCGCTGCGCCAAGCCGGAGCGACCGCGCGCGCGATGCTCGTGCAAGCCGCCGCGAAGCAATGGGGCGTGGATCCGTCGACGTTGACGACGAACGTCGGAACGGTTGTCGATGCATCCGGGCGCACTGCGACCTATGGAAGTCTGGCGACGGCTGCATCGCAGCTGCCCGTCCCCCAAAACGTCGCGCTCAAGAGCCCCGATAAGTTTAGGCTGATAGGCAAGACGACGGTGCAACGTCCAGACGCCCCATCGAAGGTCAACGGCACCGCAAAGTACGGCATCGACGTCGTGGTTCCGGGTATGAAATACGCGGCCATCGCGCGATGCCCGGTTTTCGGCGGCAAAGTCAAGAGTTTCGACGCAAGTAAAGCCAAAGCGGTCAAAGGCGTCACCGACGTCGTTCAGGTTCCGACCGGCGTGGCGGTGATCGCGGGCAACACGTGGGCCGCCTTTCAAGGGAAGAGTGCTCTAGTCGTGGAGTGGGACGAGGGGCCGAACGCGCAACTGAACTCCGAGTACATGTTCGCCGATGGGCAGCGCCTCGCTCGCGACCCGTCGAAGGGCGTCGTCGCGCTGCAGCGCGGAAATGTCGAGAGCGTAAGCGGCAAAGCGATCGAAGGCATGTACTTAGGGCCATTTCTGGCGCACGCGACGATGGAGCCCCAGAACGCCACCGCCGATGTGCGAGCGGATTCGGCCGAGATTTGGGCCCCGACGCAGGCTCAAACGCGTGCCCTGCTTCGAACAATGAAGATCACAGGGCTTCCCGCCGAAAAAATCGCCATTCACACGGCGATGCTCGGCGGTGGTTTCGGACGCCGCTTGCAGTCGGACTACATCGAAGAGGCTGTCGAGGTCTCGAAGGCGATCGGCGCGCCGGTGAAGGTGCAGTGGACGCGGGAAGACGACACGCAGCACGATTTCTACCGCCCGATGAGCGTCAACGCCATCGCCGCGGTACTCGACGAAGGCGGGCGTATCGCGGCCATGACGCATCGGATCGTCGCGGAAGCCACCGGCCGCGAGTATCGTCCGAAGCAATTTGGACAAGCGCACGGAATTGACGGCAGCGCGTTGCGCGGAATAACCGACGCCCCCTACGACCTGCCGAACTACACGGTGACCTACATCGAAAAGGAGTATGGAGTGCCGGTCGGCTCGTGGCGCGCGCCGGATGCGAACTGGAACACGTTCGTCGTCGAGTCGTTCATGGACGAGTTAGCGCATGCGGCCGGCAAAGATCCGGTCGAATTTCGGCTCGCTCACCTGCAACCGGGATCGCCAGCCGCGCTGGCGTTGAAAAGCGTGGCTCAACGCGCGAAGTGGGGAGAACGTCGTCAGGGCGGCATCTACCAAGGCGCCGCAATCATGGTATGGAACGGCAGCGTCGGCGCGCTGGTCGCTGACCTTTCGATGAACGGGAAGACGCCGAAAGTGAACCACGTGACGGCGGTCGTGCATATCGGTACAGTTGTGAATCCGGAGATCGTCGTCGCCCAAGTGCGCAGCGCAATCAACTTTGGTCTCTCCGCCGCCCTGACGGGGAAAATCACGCTCAAGAACGGGCGCGTGCAACAGGCGAATTTCGACACCTACACGGTGCTGCAGATGGCCGACGCTCCGTCGATCGACGTCTACCCGATGCCGAGCCAAGAGCATCCGACCGGGATCGGGGAGCTCGGCTTACCAGGCATCGCGCCAGCAATGGGTAACGCGATCTTCGCCGCAACGGGAAAGCGTATCCGCCGCCTGCCGTTCAGCGATTCGCTAGCGTAACGCCTGAATAATTGCGCCGCCAATGAGACGAAGATCGAAGCAGGCTGGGTCCACGTCGTCGATGGCTGGAACTAGTCTATGCAGGCACTAGCCCTCGCCGCGCTGATCGCGCTGTCAGTGACTCATGCGGCGCCAGCCCCACAGCACCCTAGTTCCGTCGTTTTCGCGTCGACGGTCCCGGGGCTGCGACTCACCGGCGTGCTCTACCGCCCCTCATTTGCTCCCGCCCCGGCGCCGTTGAGCCATCCACTAGCTGCGTCTCGAGTGGCATCCACGCGAGCGCTGCGAATGTCGTCGACGCGCCGCGCACAAGAGGCGAAAGACGATATGACACCAAGCCCGAGCGTGAATTGCATCCCCGGAGACTACCGACACGGGCGCTCCATCACCGCCAGGAGGTTCGCCACGACTGGTTGATTCGGATCGTCGCCCTCTCGTCAGGGATCACAGTGCCGTCCGAGCGACCCCATCCCGCGATCTTGAATCCGGCGCGATCCTTAGTCGTTCGGTCGCCAGCAGGCTGCGACGGCGAAACGTTCACGGTCGGAGCGAGCAGCTGGAGCGATGCGGCGCCGATAAGCGCCGACCCTAGGATGAAGGTCATACGGCTCATCGTCATACGCATCTCCTCCTTCTTGTCCGGATCCGTGCTTACGCCGACGCCAGGGGCGACCGCCGAAACCCGGCCGTCTTAGCCCAGCGCTCTGTCGCAGCACCGAGGATCTCGCAAGCGACCCGCTCGTCGCCGGCGCCTGCCGCGATTGAATAGGCCTGCTCGTAGGCCCGAAGCGTCGGGCGATTCTCGACGTTGACCCTTGCCAGGTCAAGGGCCCGCGCGGCGTCGTTACCGCTGCCGGCATAGAACTCCGCCCCATGGTCCGCAAACGCGAGCAAGTGCTTGCGCAACAGATCTTCAAAGCGCGATCGCGCAGTCTGAATCTGCGCTTCGGCCTCCGCGTCCTTCCCCATCGCAGTCAGCACATCGGCGAGACGCCAATGCACTTCAGGGTCGCCGCTTGAGAGCGCCGGGATCAGCAGGGCTTCCGCGTCGCCAGGACGGCCCCAATCCAGATAGGTCTCCGCAAGATGTACGCGCGCTTTCACGTAGTTCGGCAGATACTCAATGGCCTTGCGGTACCATTGCGCAGCACGGCTCAGCTGTGGTTCGGCTATCAGCTCGCCCCACAGAACGCCGAGTTGGAAGCAAACCCATGCAGGAGCGAACGGCCAGACATCCCGATACTCCAGCAGCGCGCGTTGATAGATCCAATCGGCTTCGTCGAATTCACGCAGGTCGGCGAGCAAAGCGCCAAGCGGCACCAAATCCTCCAAGCGCCGGGATTCGGCCATCCGCCGTCGCGCCGCGAGCACATCTTCGAGTCGAGTACCGCAGGCTTGATTGATGGAAAACGACAGGCGTTCAGCAGCGGTCCGTGGAGCGCCAAGCGATTTGGCGTGCGCGAGAAGATCGCGGGCCTCGGCGAAACGATGCTCCATCGACGCGACCTGTGCATGGATGAGCGCCGTCCGCATGGGCTCATCTCCCACACGGTCGAGTTGATTCACGAGAGCTTCCAGGCGTTCGAGCGCATTCACATCGCCGAGAAATTGCGCCACGAGCTGTTCTTGCTCGACGATCAGTTCCGCGACCCCGGGTTGTTCAGGCGCTCGCCAGAATCTGCTCCATGATTGCTGGCACGCGCTCTCCAGATTATTGACGGCGATATGCCCATCCGTGGCCGGTGGAAAGCCTCTTTGGAGACCCGCCGCTTCGATCACGGCGCAGCGCCAAAGCGCTTCTTCAGGCTGGCGAGGCCCGTGTCTAGCAGATTGGAGACGATGCTGTGCACGACGATGGTGGGTTGGCCGTCTGCAAGATATTGGACACGCCACTCGACGGAGCTCCCAGAACCTTTGGGCTTGACGTCGAGCACGCCTGTGTAGTCCACGGCGGGAATGCCGCTGACCATCGTGTAGCTGTAAGACCTACGTGACTCGTCGATCGACTGGAGACGCTCGACGATCTGCTTGCCATCGAGCGTTTCGATCGCGCGTAACTGGCCGATACCGTTCCCGGTCAACTTGACCGCGGCCATCAGAGGATGCCACAGGCCTCCGAACTGACCGATAAGCGCCCAGACTTGGTTCGGCGAAGCCAACACGTCGACACTTTCAGCAACGGTTTGCAGCTGTGCATTCGGGGACGCGAGATATGGGAAGGTGTTCGTGCCTGGTTTGGTCGCTTGCGTCGCACCGCCTCGCAAAACCGGTCCCTTATCGTGGTTGACCATCCAGTTCAGCAGGATGTCGATGACGTTCGCGTTGACCGTACGGCCACCGCCTGTCTCATAGGGACGCCCGCTCAGCGTGCTCTTCTCGATCTCCAAGAAGCTGACATCGCTGGTCGGCTTTGTCACATCGAACAAGATGTAATCTTCGAGAAAGGCGTCGGCGCACGATGACATCGCGGCAGGCGTCCAGTCCACCTTGCCATCGCGGGCGTCCCAATTGGCCAGACTGGCCATCATGCGCTCGCGGTAGATGAGGAGATGACCTTCGGCGATCGCAAACGGCTTTTCCTGATTCCACAAGTCGCGCAAGTCGTCCGTTCCCGCGAGAGCGGGATTGTTGAGACGCATGTTCGTCTGCTCCGGCTTGCCGACCCAATCGATGCGCGGCGGATCGTGTCCGATGAAACCGCCCGGCTGGGGTATCGGGATCGTTTCCGCGATGACCCCGAACAGCGAGCCTTTGCTGGGATCGAGGATGAGATGCGTGTCGACATCGATCACGATGGACAGCACGTTGTCGTGCTGCAGCAGATTCTGATAGACTTTCAGCGTTTCGACCAACCAAGCGAGGATGAACGGATCGGAGCGCAGGCCGGCAAAAACGCGGATCGAGCCGTCAGGCGTCGAGGCCCCTTTCTCGTCGTTGACGACGAAAGGCAGTGTTTTGCCCCCGGGCAAGGTGCACGTGCCGCGCTGGATTGGTCGTGCGCCGCCCGGCTGGGCCTCGAGTGCGTCGAATCGACAGCTGAAACGGATCTCGTCGCCGCCCGTCTTGAACTTTGCAGCGTCGCCAAGTCCAGAGAGGGCAGCCCGGCGGACCACAATCGTGTGGTCGAGCGCATTGGAGAAAGCAGCGCTTGCACCCGCCGACGGGAACACGTTCGCGGCAAGCACCGTCCGCGCGGGGTTTTCGGGACTGGTGAACGCGAACAGATCCGAGAGGTCGGCTGCGGGGTCGCCGATCGACCTCGGCCCGTCGACATGGTCTGACATCGCTACGCTCCGCTAGGCGATCGGTCGAGCCCCGAAAGCGTGTGCGCTGTTATTGCGACCACGCACCGTGCCCCGTGCGGGCGTTCGGCGGGCCGCCGAACGGCGTGACCTGACCCGCCTTTTCTGGAATGGATTTCAAATACTCGATGAGCTCCCAGCGCTGCGCGTCGGTCAGCAGCGGTCCAACGACACCGTTCCCGCGCGGGCCGTTGTCGAAGGAGTGGCCGGCGTTGGAATTTCCGGGCAGCGACGTGTCGTACTCGAAGCACCCGCTCTTCCCGCTGGTGTCCAATCCCACTTTGACCGGGTCAAACTCGCGTCCGATGCAGAACTTCTTCGAGCGCTGCTTCGCCGGGAGCAGCATCTCGTACAGATTCGGCACCGAGCCGTTATGTAGGTATGGCGGCGTAGCCCAAACCCCCTCACGCGGTGCTGCCTTGTACACGCCCACCGCCGCGGGCGGCAGAGGGAACGTCCGATACCCATGCAGGGCGGGGGACTGCGCCTCTGTTGGGGGGAGTTTCGCCAGCGCCGTGCTGAGGATCTGCCCCGTCAAACTTGCGTAAAGCGCGCCGGTCGGTATGATCGTTTTGCCCTTATACGGCGGCGGCAAGTAATTGCTCAGCTGGGCGGTGATCGCGTACGGTCTTAGGACTGTGAACTGCCCCGGATCCGTGCCCACGTACGTCTGTGGTACCAATCCGACTTGGATCCAGCGCTTCCCGTACCTGTTCGCGTCCGTCCACGTGTAGGGGTATGCGTTGTGGCAGCTCATGCAGTAGCTGGCGAACAACACCTTGCCTTCGGCTGCCTTCTGGCGATCGATCTTCCCCAGGACATCTTCTGGCCACTGAGGAGGTGCTAAACGCTCCAGGAGGCCCTCGATCTGCTCGAGATTGGCAATCTGGGCGTTCGAATCGAAGAGACCCTCTTGCGGCGTCTTAGAGGTCAGGTCCTCGGGCATGAACACGCCCATCGCCTCGGTCAGGTTGCGCTCAATCGGATCTTGTTGCGCGCCCCGCCACTGCTGCCACGAGCTTTGCGGGGTATTCCACACGAAGGGGTATTTGGTCGGCTCGAGAGGCGTGGACCAGTTCTGGTGAATTCCAGGTTCGTCCGCCGTGAGCCGGTTGACGATCAACGCGATGGCGTCAACCCGGCTTGGTCCCCATGCGATGGGGGCGACGAAGGACCCAGTGCAATACGTGTGAACGACAGCGGCATTGCTCTCAAACCGCTTACGCAGTGCTGTCTTGGCGTCCGTCGTCGACGCTCCCATTCGCGCAGCGAGACGATCGAACTTCGCCGGGTCGTTCAAAGTCGCTTGCAACGCAGCATCCAGGGCGTAGACGTACCCCATGAAGTCAAACGTGTTGCCGACACCGCCGTCGATGCGAATATGTTTGCCTTTGTAGTTCAGCTGAGCGTTATGACAGGCGGCGCAATTCATGCCGATCGCTGGGGGCCCCGCCCATCGACCCTCCGTAACCACCGTCTTGGTCAGCCCTATCGGTAAGCCATCCGGGTTCGTTTGTGGGTTCGGGCTCTGAGTGATCAGGCCATAGCGGTCGCTGTTCGCATCCGACCGGAAGAGCTGCTGGCTGTCAGCTACCTCAAGGCTTAAGAAGATATCATAGTCGATGACTTTTCCGCCTTGCGATATCTGATAGTAGGTCGCCCGATCCGTCTGCGACCAGCCCTGATTGAGGTAGATGACCGAATCGGTGGACGGCTGTGCGGATGCTTGCCGCGACAGGAAAAATCCGACAAGCGCGAAGGCGCCGATTAACACTGCGAATAATGGACCAAGTGTCCAAAGAACACTATTAGGTCGGTGCATCGGGGGCCTCCGATCCGGACGGGGTTAAAGAAGCTGGATGAACGGCCCAGGCTTTCGGTGTTGATACCAACGCGCGTCCGTTGATACCTTCCCCCCAATGCGTTCGGTTTTCTATTGGCAATCGTGAGGTTCTTTTCGGCGGGACACCTCATCGCTCGCGCTGCCGCTACCCCGGCACGGCCACGGCTAACAACAACTTTGAGAAGAACCTGTATGGGAGGTACTTCTTCTCACGCGAGCCCACCACCAACGATAGAAACGGAGATCTATGCCTCTGCTAAGACCCGAGGCGCGCATGAGGTGGCTTCGAGCTTTCGAGCCATTGATGATCGTCATGGGAATCGTGTCGCCACTCGCCACTCTACCATCGATCACAAAGCTGTATTTCACGCACAGCCAGCACGCAGCCGGACAATCGCTGACGACCTGGTCCATCTATGCGTTTGCGGCCTTGCTGTGGTTCGTCTATGGTTTGCTCAACCGGAACCCCGCCATCTACGTCGGCAACGGTATCGGACTCGTGATGGATCTGCTGATGGTGAATGGTATCCTATTGAAGGCCGGCATCACCTATTGAGAGTCGGGCGTCTCACTGCAGCCATTTGCCGTGACCGGTCTTGGCTGTCGGCGGGCCGCCGAACGGCGTGACTTGCCCCGCCCTCTCCGGAATGGATTTGAGATACTCGATGAGCTCCCAACGCTGCTCGTCGGTCAGCAATGGCCCGACGATACCGTTCCCGAGGGGGCCGTTCTCGAAGGAATGGCCAGCATTTGAATTTCCTGGCAGCGATGTGTCCAAAAGGAAGCATCCCGACTTCCCACTCGTGTCCAGTCCCACTCTTACAGGATCAAACTCTCGCCCGATGCAGAACTTCTTCGAGCGTTCTTTCGCCGGGATGAGCATCTCGTAGAGATTGGGCACGGACCCGTTATGCATGAACGGCGGCGTAGCCCACACCCCTTCGCGCGGTGCTGCCTTGTACACGCCCGCCGGTGGATTGGGCACCGGGAGAACTCTATACCCATGAAGTTGGACGGACTGCGCGTCCGATAACTCGACCTTCGCGAGCGCCTTTGCGAGGATTTCCTGGCGCAAGATGACGTAGAGCGCGTCCGTCGGTAGTATCGCCTTGCCTCGGTCGGGTGGCGGCAATTGGCCAGCCAGCTGGCCGGTGTTCGCGTAAGGCTTAAGGTCCGTGAATTGCCCTTGGTCGGTGCCCATATATGTTTGTGGGACCATTCCAACCTGGATCCAGCGTTTGCCGTACGTGTTCGCTTCCGTCCACGTATAGGGATATGCGTTATGGCAGCTCATGCAGTAAAGAGCGAACAGCACCTTCCCTTGCGCGGCTTTCTTGCGGTCGATCTTTCCAAGCACGTCTTCTGGCCATTGCGGAGGCGCCAGGCGATCCAACAAGCTCTCGATTTTTACGAGATTGTCGATAGGAGCATCCGAATCGAAGAGGCCATCCTGCCGCGTTTTCGATGTGAGGTCCATGGGCAAGAACAAACCCATCGTCGCGGCAAGATTGCGTTCGATCGGATCCTGTTGCGAACCGCGCCACTCTATCCTCGATGACTGGGGGACATTCCAGACGAAGGGCAGCTTGGTGGGAGCGAGCGGCATCGACCAGTTCTCGGGAATCCCCGGTCCAAAGGATACCAGACGATTGACGATGAGCCCGACGGCGTCAACCCTGCCGGGTCCCCAAAGGTATGGGGTGGCTATGTCGGTGTTGCGATACCGGTGAACGCGTGCGGCTTCGCCTTCGAAGCGCCTGCGCAGTTCAGTCTTGTCGTCCAAACCCGATACACCAAGAGCCGCAGCCAAGCGATCGAACTTCGACGCATCGCCCAACGTCGCTTGCATCGCATCATCGAGGGCGAAGACATATCCCATGAAGTCGAACGTGTTGGCGGAGCCACCGTCGATGCGGATCCGCCTCCCCTGGTAGTACAGTTGCGCGCTATGGCAGGCCGCGCAGGTGATCCCGATCTGCGGGGGCCCCGCGTATCTGCCCTCCGTGACGACAGTCTTGCTCAGACCTATCGGCAAGCCGTCGGGATTTGTCGCCGGATTCGCGGGCTGTGTGATCAGACCGTAGCGCTCGCTATTCGGGTCCGAACGGAAAAGCTGCTGGCCGCCGGCAACTTCCAGATTAAGGAAGATGTCATAGTCGATGACTTGCGAGCCTTGGGATGTCTGGTAATATGTCTCTCGATCCGCTTGCGACCATCCCTGATCGAGGTATATGACCAGATCGCCGGAGGGCTGCGCGGCTGCGCGGGGCAGCATGAAGAACCCGACAAACCCTACGGAACAAATGAGCGCGCAGGCCAATGAGGCGATTCTCCAAGGGATGCACATGGCTCGCTGCATCATGACCTCTTCTGATTTCCGTAGGGTTTCAGTCGTACCGCCGTGGAATCCCCTCGGCATCCGACGGGAGACGATCTATGTCGCTGCCGACCTTGCCGCTTTTGGTCCTCATCGCGAACATCGCGAACCTGATCACATCCGTCAGCCCAACCACAGCGGGTGGACTCTCAACGTTCACCCTGAGCAGCGCGACGTTTGCAGACAACACAAGAGTGCCACAAAGCATCGTGTTCAATGGGGTCGCGGGGAATAAGTGCACTGGTGGGAATGAATCGCCACAGCTTTCATGGGCCAACCCGCCGCGGGGTACGAAAAGCTTCGCCGTGTTGATGTTTGACGTGTCTGCGAGTTTTACGCACTGGGGGATGTACAACATCGCACCAACGACTTTCAGCTTGAATGCCGATGCAGGAATCGCCAGCAGCAAGTATGGAGCGCAAATAATAAATGACTTTCATGTCGCGGCACGCTACGACGGCCCATGCCCCCGGCCCGGAATCGTCCATCACTACGTGATTACCGCGTATGCCCTTGACGAGCGATTGACCCTGCCATCGCAACCTAGCTTCCAACCAAAGGCGGAAACTTTGTTTAATGCGATGCTGGGCCACGTGCTTGGGAGCGCGAGTATCACGGGCCTGTACTCGACGTAGGCGAACGCCTGGAAATCAAGAGCGCCGTCGCCTTATGACGCCGGCGCTCGCGCCTAGATTAACAGTCAGAGGCTCCATTGTGATCCCAGCGCGTGTGCCCATGGGGCTCGCGTAGTCCCAGGTGCACGGCGTTCTCGAAAGGGTCAGCCTAATCGCCAAAGTATAGACAGGAGTTGGATGCGGTTTTCAATGCGCCGTGGCCGTCTTTGCCGCACGACTGGGCCTGTGTAACGTCAGCAGCGGAGACTCGCCGATCTTCTCTTT
>DATFYX010000039.1 GCA_035314825.1 Candidatus Eremiobacteraceae bacterium | reverse complement strand
AAATGACCATCAAGCCGTGTGGGAGTTGTGTGGTTTGAGCGTTGCAGACCACGCTGGAGTTTGGCCGACCACCGCGGAGCAGGGTAGAACGCACAACACCACTCATAATGAAGCGTTGCGGAGCTTAGCGGACCAAGACTCGCCACCCTTACAAGGAGGGGGTCACAGGTTCGAGCCCTGTTTCGCCCAATCAACTAAAGCGCCCGTAGGCCCGCCGCCATTATCTGGTCGAACAGACAACCGATTAACTTCGCGGCATCGCCTAGGTCAGCCATCAGCACAAGGAGAACGAGAGCGGTTCACTCGTCGGCCTGTTGCTATTAGCTCTTTGTAAGGAGCATCGCATGATCCAGGTCCGCAGACTTACACTCCTACTTGCCATCGCGTCGTTACCTCTGGTTAGCCGGCTGCAGCAGCAGCGCGACGTCAGGACCGCCGCCGGCACCCTCACAGACCCGGCTGTACGTCTCTAATGGGGTAACGAGCGGCGGCTCGACCTTGGCTTTCGCGCTTCCGATAACGTTGACCAGTTCGCTTATCGGTGGCTTAGTGACGTCAAACGGTCCTTTGTCTCTCTGCGTCAGCGGAAGCAAAGGGGCCCTTTTTGTGGTCCAATATTCCGCCACCAATACCATGGCTAGTCCCACCTTGCTCGCATTCGCGCAGCCGATTGCGATTGCGGCATCACCATCGTTCACTATCGACGTTGGAACCTTTCCAACTGGCTGCGTCTTTGACAGCACGGGGAATCTCTATGTTGCCAGAGCGCCTTCCGCTGGCAGCGCCATCACCGTCATTCAAGGACCCGTGATGTCGGGGAGTGTGCCGACGACGCCCATCACCACGGGCGTCTCGTTCCCTGGTGGGGTCACCGTGGACGGCAACGATGATGTGTTCGTCTGTAACCAAGGGTACATTACTGAATACATGCCGCTGGCCAGCGGCAATACGTTGAAGGCCACGTTCGGCAGCGTGTTTTCCGCTTCAGGCTGCGCCATTGGACCGGATGGCAATCTGTACGTCGCGAACGGCACGAGCGATGGAGAGATCGATGTCTACAAAGGGCCGAACTTCACCAACGCCAGTACCGTCGATCATTCTATCGCGCCGCTGTCTGCAACGAACATATTCGACATCAAGTTTGATGCCAAAGCCAACATGTACGTCGCCGCTGATACGACGACAGACTCGGCTGTGTATGTGATACCGTCGCCTTACATGGCCGCCTCAGCGCTTAAGTTCACCCCGAACCCTGGCGGCGGTGATGATCAGGTGAGAGGACTTGCGCTGACGAATTAAGCGCTAGAGGTTCCCGTTCAGCGTGAGCTGCGAAGACGTTCCCTGCTTCGGCCCGTTCGGATCCGTCGTGTTGAGCAGTCCAGGATACGTGAGTTTTCCCTGGGCGTCCTTGAAATACAGCGAGCAGGTCCACGTCTTTCCCTGGCTCGCGAGCGCGCCAGTCGTGAGGTAGACCGGCACCGAGAGCGTGCCCGAGAACGCGCCGCCGGCAAGCGGCCGTTCAGCACTACCCGTACCCGTGCTGACGTACGCGTTGCCGCTGTTCACCTGGCAGTACGAGCCGACGGTCGAGAACTGCGGCAAAATATGGTCGACCGCTACGTTGACGTTGAACGTCCATTGTGGTGTGCCGCCATGTGGAGCCACTATTAGGGTCGCCGGCATCGCCGCCGGCGCACCGGCGGCGTACGCGGAACCGCCGGCAAGCAAGAGCCATCCCAAGCCTGCGATTGCATTTCGGGCGATGCGCAACGAACTCATGACTACCTCCCCTTGCTAGTTGGGGATCGGTCCGCCGCCTCGTCCGGTCATATGTAACGAGCCTGCCGTGATTGTCTTCGACTCGAGTGCCCCGCCGGACATGTGCAGGCTTCCAGCGGCGACGGTCGACGCATCCAGCGCGGCTCCCGTCATACGCAGAGCGCGTCCGCTGGTACCTGATGACGATCGGCTTCGGCTTCAACTTCCATACGCCGCACTGGCACGGCAACACCGTGCTGTGGGCCAAGCAGCGCACCGACGTGATCCCGCTCTCGCCCGCGCAGATGGTGACGGCCGACATGGTCCCGGACAACCCCGGCACGTGGCTGTACCATTGCCATGTCAGCGACCACATGGACGGCGGGATGGTGACGTTGTACGAGGTTGACCCCTGACCGGTCGCGTACGCTAGTCCACATGGAGGCGGTCATCGTCCGCCATGCCGATGCCGGCAAGGCGGACCCACGGAAGTATCCCGATGACGCGCTGCGTCCGCTTTCGCCGGAAGGCGAAAAGGAGATGCGCCGCGTCGCGCGCGGCATGCGCAAGATCGACATCGAGATCGATCATGTCTTCCACAGCGGCTACGAGCGGGCGAGACAGACGGCGTTGTGCATCTGCGAGGCCTACGAGATCGATCCCAACTCCATCCGCGTGCTGAAGTCGCTCGTGCCCGAGGCCGAGCCGGCGAAGACAGCCTCCGAGCTGCGTGCGCTGCGCGATCTATCACGCGTCGCGCTGGTCGGACACATGCCGCAGCTCGGTCGATTGATCGGCTATCTGGTGGCCGGGAACACCGAGCTCCAGCTCGAGCTCAAGAAGGGCGCCGCGTGCCTGCTCGACGTCGACCGCTGGTCGCCCGGCGGCGCCACCATCTCGGCGCTGCTGCCGCCCAAGGCGCTGCGCAAGCTCGGGAAGTAAGGCGCGTTCAAGAACGCGCCACTACATCATTGAGCGATGAGGTCCGCCTCGATGTCGCGGATCATCTGCGGATCGCGCGAGCGCACGTAGAGGAAGCGCGACACGCCCAGCGCCAGCAGCACGATGAAGACGTATGGGATGTAGCTTTGCGGCGGCGGCGGTACTGGATAGACTGTGCCCACGATGGCCACGATCATGGCGACGACCGCGATCGCGGCGATCACGACATCGCTCGGCTTGAGCTCTGCGCGTCGGCGCAGATAGACCGGCGCTGCCACGCTCACCAGCACGTAGGAGAACAGCACGCTGAGCGTTCCCAACGTGCCGAGGTCGCCGAAGATGTCGAGCAGCGCGAAATGGCTGGCGAACAGGACGAGCGGCCCCACGAGCACCGCGATCGCGGCGAACGTCACCGCGATGTGGGGTGTGGCATGGGTGGCGTGCGCGTCGCCGGCCGCGGCATGGAACAGCCCGTGCCGCGACATCGCGTACAACACGCGCGAGCCTGCCGTGATGCACGCCAGCGCGCAGGCGAAGAAGCCGATCGCCACGCCGATGGCGATAAGCAGTCCGAAGATCGGGATGCCGGCGAGATTGGCAAGCACGTTCAACGGAGCGGTCGACTGATCGAGCGGCGGATTCTGCCCGTGGAACGCCATGACGAGCACGTAGGTCGTATAGACGAAGTACGCGCCGACCGCCACGACCGTGAAAAGGATCGAGCGCGGGATCGAGCTGAGCGGGTTCTTCGCCTCGTGACCCAATGACGCAGCGCTCTCGAACCCGACGTAGCTGAAGATCGACAGCACAAGCGCGTGGCCGATGGTCGCCGGCGTGACGCCCGCCAGCACCAGCTGCGGCGTGTCCACCAAGGTGCCGCGCTTGAAGAAGTACACGAACGACAGCGTCATGATGAGCGCGATCGACGCAAACTCGATCCAGAGCATGAGCTGCGTC
>DATFYX010000038.1 GCA_035314825.1 Candidatus Eremiobacteraceae bacterium | reverse complement strand
CTCAGATTTCACCATCGTGGGGCGTCAGACGTCGTTGGCGGAACCGGCGGACGACGCGCGCATCATCAATGCCGCGGCGGCATTCTGCCTGCGCCGGGCCGCGCCATCCAAACCCGTCCGCCTGATCGGCGTGCGGGTCGCATCGTTGGTGAACGCCGAAGCCAGACAGATCGGGCTGTTCTAGAAGGTGATGAGCGGCTTGATGACGCCATCAAGCTTCTTATCCATAATCTCGAAGGCCTTATCCATCTCCGCGAACGGGAAGCGGTGCGTCGTCATGCGCGTCGGGTCGATACGTTTTCGTTCGAGCATCAAGAGCAGGCGCTCCATGCGCAGCCGGCCGCCCGGACACAGACCGGTGCGGATGGTCTTTTCGGCCATGCCGACGCCCCATTCGACGCGCGGAATGCCGACGTATTCGCCGTGGCCGTGGTAGCCGATGTTCGAGATCGTGCCGCCGGGCTTGGTGACGCGCACGGAATTCGCCAGCGTGACCTCAGCTCCGAGCGCTTCGATGGCCGAGTCGACCCCGCGCCCACCGGTCAGCTTCATGATCTGCGCTACCGCATCGTCCGGGTCGATGACTACGTCGGCGCCGTAGTAGCGCGCAAGCTCCTTTCGCGCCGGCACTGCGTCGACGCCGATGACCAGACCCGCGCCAAGCAGCCGCGCGCCGGCGGTGGCCATCAGGCCCACGGGACCCTCTGCGAACACGGCGACCGTGCCGCCGATCGGTATGGCCGCATTCTCCGCACCCATGAAACCGGTCGACAGCATGTCGGCGCAGTAGACCGCTACGTCGTCCTGCACCGATGCCGGGATCAAGGCCATGTTCGCATCCGCCTCGTTGACGTGGAAGTATTCCGCGAACACGCCGTCCTTGACGTTGGCGAAGCGCCAGCCGCCAAGGGGCTGCTCCGACTGCGAGGGATGGCCGGCCTGCGATGCGAGGTCTCCCCACACCGGAGTTATCGCGCCCACGAGCACGCGGTCGCCTGGTTTGAAGAGCTTCACTTGCGCGCCGACGCTGTCGACGACGCCGACCGCTTCGTGCCCGAGCGTCAAATCCACGCGCTCGCCGATCGCGCCCTTGACGGTGTGCGAATCCGACGTGCAGATGAGCGCGGCCGTGGTGCGCACGATAGCGTCGTTCGGCCCGGGTTCCGGTTTCGGCTTGTCCATGAACCCCACTTGGCCGATCTGTTTCATCACAAATGTCTTCATGGCTCACCTCCGCTTGCTCCATCGTAGCGCGCTTAGGTTACCCTCATGTGAAGCCGGTGGGAAGGCGCTTAGCGCAATGCCGCTTCGACGCTTCGGACCACCTCATGCGGTTCACAGGGTTTGGCAAGCACACCGTCCACCGCGTACAGCTCGAGAAGCCCACGCAGCCCGTCGTCCACGGTGGTGGCGGTGTGGAGGATGATCGTAACGGCGGCGTGGCGCGCATCGGCGCGGAAGACCTTGAGAAACTCGAGACCGTCCATGTGCGGCATATTGAGGTCGACGATGATGAGATCCGGCGATCGTTCCCTTAGCCATGCGAGCGCGTGCGTTCCGTCCGCGGCCTCGAAAATCACGTGACCGTGATGCTCGAGAATCGTCGTCAGCAGCAGGCGATTGACCGGATCGTCGTCGACGACGAGAATGTCAGCCACGCTGTGTCTCGCGCAGACATTCATCGACGACCGTCGCGAGTTGCGCCGGCTCGATGGGCCTAAGCAGGAAACGGCGGGCTCCCATGGCGAGGCCGCGCGCCGAGTCGTCCGGGTCGGTCGACGTCGAAGACAAGAAGATGAATGGGATCGTTCGCAGCTGCGCATCCGCGCTGACTTGAGCGAGAACGTCGAAGCCGTCGAAACCGGGCATATGCACGTCGCACAGGATCAGCGCCGGCCTAACCGAGCGCGCCAACTCCATCGCCTGGGCAGGGTATTGCGCATCGGCGACGCGATAACCCAATGGTTCGAGCGCGCTACGCACGACCTGGAGGTTGACCTGCATATCGTCGATCACGAGGACCACTGGCCCGCTGGCAGGCGGAGGCGCGGCCGCAGCGGAGGGCTCGTGTACCTCAGGGCCCCTGCTTCGCATCCGCTCGGGCAAGAACGCTTCGATCTGAGAGACGAATTTCTCGGGGTCGATCGGCTTGGCGACGTATCCGTCGAAGCCGGCATCCAGCGCGCGCTTCCGGTCGCCGACCATGGCAAGCGCCGTCACGGCGATCAGCGGGACCGGCTTTGTCGCCGGGTCGGCTTTGAGCGTCGACGCCAGCTGATATCCGTCGAGTCCGGGCATCAACAGATCGGACAGGATGATGTCATAGCCATCGCGCTTGGCTGATTCGAGGCCCGCCCAGCCGTCCGGCAGGCCGGTCGCCTCGTGTCCGAACGCCTTGAGCAGATACAGCATCAGTTCCAGATTCGTCGAGTTGTCGTCGATGACGAGGACGCGCGCCATCTCAGCGTTCCGGCAATTCTAGCGAGAAGGAGCTGCCCTGACCCGGCGCGCTGGCGACGCGCAAATTCCCGCCGAGCAGCTCCGCCAGTCTGTGGCTGAGGTAAAGTCCCAGTCCGACACCGCCGGCCCGACGCGCTTCCGACGCATCCAATTGCTCGAATGCCGAGAAGAGCTTGTTCTGATCGTCCTGCGAGATGCCGATGCCGCTGTCGCGGACGGTGAGGTTCATCAGCGAGCCGCCATCTGCGTGGCGCCGCGAGAGCTCGACGCGCACCCATCCCTGATCGGTATACTTGACCGCGTTGCTGACCAGGTTGATGAGGATCTGCCGCATGAAACGGCGATTGGAGGTGAGGGAGATGCCGTGCGCCGGCGTGACGATCTCAAGCCGTAGGCCCTTGGTCTCGGCCGCAGCGCGCATCGAGAGCGCCACTTCATCCACGACCTCTTGGACGTCGACCGGTTCGACGCTCATATCGACGTGGCCAGACTCGATCTTGGCGAGATCGAGGATGTCGTTGATCAGCCGCAACAGGTGGCGGGCGCTGGATTGGACGAGCTGCAGCTGCCTCTCTTGCTCGGGGACCAGGGGACCCGGCAAGCGCATAAGCAGCGTGCCGGTGAAGCCGATGATCGCATTGAGCGGGGTGCGCAATTCGTGGCTCATGCTCGCCAGGAAGCGGTCTTTGGCGCGGCTTGCCCGCTCGAGCTCGATGTTCTTGTCGCGCAGCGCCTCCTCGAATCTCTTGCGCTGGGTCATGTCGCGGATCGCGCTGACGACGAGCGCGCCATCCTCGGTGTGGAGCGGGCTCAAGCTGATCTCGACCGGGAACTCGGTGCCGTCTTTGCGCAATCCGAACAGCTCGAGGTCAGCGCCCATCGGGCGCACGCGAGGATCTTGAAAGAATCCGGCGCGATGGCCGCCGTGGCGCGCGCGGAATCGTTCGGGGACAAGCGACTCCACCGGCTGGCCCACGAGCTCTGCGCGCGTGTGCCCGAAGAGCTTCTCGGTCTGAGCATTGGCCATGACGATCCGGCCAGCGCCATCGGCGATGACCATCGCGTCTGGAGCCGACTCTAGTAGCTCGAACTGCGAAGACGTGTTTTTAATGCGTAGCAGTTAATGAATCCCGAGTGCCATTCCCGCCGCGGGAGCGCGCTTCAGGCGGTCAGAGCTTCATTTCTGCGCGGGCGCACGCGCAGTTCGCCGCCGCAGTTCGGGCAAACGTGGTGCGACGCACCCGCACACGGCGGGCAAAACGTGCATTCGAAGCTGCAGATGAACGCGATCGCCGACGGGGGCAGCTCCGTCGCGCAGCGCTCGCAACTGGGCTTCATGTGCAGCGCCTCGCGCATCTTCTTGCGCCAGTGCTGCGTGAGCTGGGCGCTACCCGAGACCGAGCGCGGCGGATGCAGCTCGCGCTCGACGGCAAGCGCGATCAACTCGATCGCCGCGCGCCGGTAGCGGAAATACGAACGTAACGAGAGCCCGAGCGACGCGGCTACGCGCCGCGCCTTGTTGCCGTCTAAGTCCTGCGAGAGTACGGCGGCGCGCATCATCTGGTTGAGATCGGTCGGCCCCGGCAGGGCGCGTTGCACGATAGCCATGACCGCGTCGCAAGCCGACTCGCAGCCGAGCGCATCGCGCAGGCCGACCGCCAGCTCGCATTCCTCGAGCCTGATCGGGTAGCGCAGCAGGCGCAGCATCTGGCGTACCTGCGGATGACGTCTCGCGTCCATGTACGATCATTCAGCAACGTGCCGCGCGGTTCCGGCCCGCCCTCTCGGCGAATTCCCAAGCTCTTCGGGTATAAGAGATGGGGTTGCTCGAGGTCGCCCTATCGAGCGACCCCATTTTTTCAGTCGGCCGCAAGTCCGGGCAGGTCGCGCTGGCTGCGATGCAGCGCATACGCGCGAGTGAGCTCAGCGCCGAAGAATACCACGGCAGATGAATAGTACAGCCAGGTCAGGATGATCAGCGCGGCAGCCGCAGCGCCATGGATGGAGCCCAACGCGCTGTAGCCGACGTATACGCTTACGCCCCACTGTCCGAGGAGGAACAGCAAGCCCGTACACAGGCCGCCGACCAGCGCGTCGCGCCACGCGACGCGCGCGTCGGGCACGTAGCGGAAGAGCAGCGTGAACACGCCGCTGATGACGAGCAGCGACAGCAGCACGCCAGCGGTTTCAACAAGCCCGATGCGGATGACATCCGGGGTACCGCGCGCGAAGGCCGAGAGGAAGGCGTTGAGAAGCTGCAGGGCGAGCACCAGCATGCCGATGACGAGCGCCATGAAGAACCCGAGAAATCGCACCTGGAAGATGCGCCACACGTTCGCCGACCGCGCCTGCGCATCGAACACGATGTTGAGCGCGTCCTGCAGCTGCGTGAACGCACCGCTGGCGCCGAAGATCAGCGCGGCGATGCCGAGGCTTGCCGCCACGATGTTCGGCGCCGGGCGGCTGAGGCCGTTGACCAAGTTCCCGAGAAAACGCGCACCCGACGTGCCGATGAACGCCGCGAGCGGCCCGAGAACGTCTTGGGCCGCCAATTTGGGACCGATGACCAGCCCGGTGATCGCGATGGCGATCACGAGCAGCGGAGCGAGCGAGAATGCGAGGTAGAATGAAAGCGCCGCCGCCAGGTGCGGCGTATGATGGCGATTCCAGCCTTCCCAGGCTTCACGCAGGACCGTTAACGTGGGCCGTACCTCATTGCCGGGTGGGCGCGTGGCTTCATGATAGTCGGGGCGGGCGCCTACCCGGCCGGGTTTGACGGGCGTGGGCGTTTGGCAATACAATGATCAAGCCGCAAACGGTTCATAAGGAGATGCAGATCACCATGGCAGCACGGAAAAAGACCCGCAAGTACGGCCCGAAGGCGTCGCAAGACGTGGAGCGGGCGGTGCGGGAGATGAAACAAGGCAAACTGCGCTCGGGCCGATCCGGCGCGAAGGTCAGCACCCGGCGTCAGGCGATCGCGATCGGCCTGTCCGAGGCTCGAAAAGAGGGCGCCAAACTGCCGCCCGCGCCCCCGCGCAAGCGCAAAAAGTAATCCCGCGCACGCACGCGCGCTGCGCCGGCCCCTGTGACGCCGGTCGAATGTGAGCGGGCGTTCTTGTTTGGGCCGCACGGCCGCCGATATACTGGGTGATGGGTAGCGCCTTAGGTGGGGGACCGCAGGCGTCGCTCCGGGGGAAATGACATGCCAGTATGCAGCGCCTGCCACCGCGATCTCGGCGAAGTGTTCGCCGTCGAAGACGGCTCGGTGCTTTGCGCGCGTTGTCTTGAGATGGGCGTCAATGACAAGAAGCCGGCCGAGGAGCGTTCGCGCATGATGCTCGTGCTCGATGGAGACGACGAACTGGCGAGCTAGGAACTGCCTGCTCGATGTCTGCGGCGCCGCGCCCTGCTCAAGGGCGGGGCGCCGTCTGCTTCCCGGCAAGGCGCCCGCCGCCGCGCGTCTAATGATGGCGGGCCGTGGCCGCTGCGAAGATCCCCATCATCAAGCAGCCGATGCTGCCCACCCTCGTGGAAGCCCCCTTCGACGACGATGCGTGGCTGTTCGAGTTGAAGTGGGATGGCATCCGCGCCATCTGCACGGTCAGCGCGGCGGGCGCCCACCGCTTGGTCTCGCGCAACGGGCTGCCGCTCAACGCCAAGTTTCCAGAATTGGAAGGATTGAGCGAGGATTTCCGGGGCGCGCCGCTGGTCATCGACGGCGAAATCGTCAGCCTCGACGCCAAAGGGCGCTCGTCGTTCCAACGCCTCCAGCGCAGGTTCAAACCCGCGCGCGGCGCCAAGGGCGAAAGCGGGCGCATCGTCTACGCCGTTTTCGACCTGCTCTTCGACGGCCGTCGCGACCTGCGATCGACGCCGCTCGAGAGCCGGAAAAAAGCGCTCGAGCGGGTCATCAGACCAGGGGCCACGCGGGTGATGTACTCCAAGCACGTCATCGGCGAAGGGAAGCGGCTGTTCGCGCAGGCGCAGCGTCAAGCGCTCGAAGGCATCGTCGCCAAGCGCCGGGATTCGACGTATCAGGAACGCCGGTCGCGCGACTGGCTCAAGATCAAGACGCACCTCGAACAAGAATTCGTCATCGGCGGTTGGACCGACCCGCAGGGCGCCCGCGCGGAGTTCGGCGCGTTGCTGCTCGGGGTATACCAAAAAGGTGCGCTGGTCTTTTGCGGCGCCGTCGGCACGGGTTTCGATGGCGCGTCGCTCAAGGCGGTCATGGCCAAACTCAAACCGCTGGCGACGGCGCGCTGTCCGTTCGATCCGCCGCCACCGCCGCCGCTGCCGAAGACGAGCCACTGGGTCCGGCCGAAACTCGTCGCCGAAGTGAAGTTCGGCGAGTGGACCGACGA
>DATFYX010000037.1 GCA_035314825.1 Candidatus Eremiobacteraceae bacterium | reverse complement strand
AGTCCCACGACCTCGCCATTTGCGACCATCATCCACTGGCCGCCGGCGTAGCCGCCGCGATGCAAGTCCGCAGCCATGCGGCGGATGTGCGCCACGACGTACGCATCTTCGACGCCGCCGGGCGGCGACTGGAGCCCCGGGCGCACGCGCGCGTCGCCTCGAAGCATCGCCGCGAAATCGTCGTCGGTGAGTTCGAGCAGCGTCACGCCGGCCTTAGTGGCTCTTCACGCTCACTTGATAGACGGACTGGATGTCATTGTAGTCGGCTGCGGTGAGAAAGCGCTCGCCCGGGTGGCCGTCAAGCTTGATGCTGGGCGACGGGGGCGGCGGCGTGCCGGTCAGCGGGAACGGGTCGCGAACTACCGCCGCATAGAAACTGGTCGGTCTTGAGAAAATGTCGGCGTGGTAATAGACGGCGGTCAATACCATCGCGTTGTGCGACGAGAACACGAGCAGCGGCGTCTCGTCGGTCAGCTGAGCGATGAGCGACTTGAGGGCCGCGCGCGAGCCGCCGATCGGCGTCGTGAACAGTGCGGTCCCGCTTGTGTCGCTCGTCGAGTGGTCTACGCTGCTGGTATACGTGTGGTTGAGGTACGCAGCGATCTGGGCTGGCGTCAACGTGTCGGGCACGCTTGAGCCGAACAGCGTCGACAGGATGTCGGATTGCGAGATGCCGCCGCCGTAGAACGCGATGATCATCGCCATCGACGACGCCCAGCAGCCGGTCTGCGTCTGCGCGGTCTTGTAGGCCGTGTCCATGAGGCGCGATTCCACCTCCGCGCCGCAGACGTACCCGCCGCCCGGACCGTACACTTCTTTGCACGGAATCGTGCCGGCGGCTGCCGGCCGGCCGTGGCCGCATACCGCGGCCGCGACAGCGCAGCAAAGCACCGTCATCGCTTTAGCCCAACGCCGCATGGTTGTGGTCCCCCTCATATCTTCGAAAGCATAGCGCCGCGGTAGTAAAAGGAAAGGATGGCGGTGATGCCCAGGCCCTGGTCGGCCATGTCCTTGGCGCCCCATTGGCTCATCCCGACTCCGTGTCCGAACCCGGACCCCTTCACCACGAGCGAGTCGCCGTCGATCGCCAGCGACGCGATGCGCGTGCTCTTGACGACGTGTCGTCCCGCGAGCTGGCGAAAAAGCGGACCCGAGATGGTCCGCGCGCCGCCCGTCCCCGTGACCGTCACGCTGGTCAGCCGGCCCGACGCATCCGCGGGTCCGGGTGCGATCGCGGTGATTTCCCCGATATCGGCGACTTGCGCGCGAAACGCTTGTGAGAATGAACTGAGCGGCACGCTGGCCGACCACGACAAGTGCGGCGATTCGGCGGCGTACGGGTCCGGCTGTGCGAGCAGGTAGGGCTGCGGGTCGGACAGATTCGAGCCGTCGGCCGTGTAGCCGCCGTCACACGACGAGTAATACGCCTTCACCACATGATACTGGTATGTGAGCACCACGCCGCGCGTCGATTCGACGGCGTCGACCGATGCCTGCGTCTCCACGTTGACTCCGCCATAGGCTTGGTCTTGCTCTCCCGCCTTGACGTCGTAGCCCGGATATTCGTGCAGCGCGGCGCGGGCGACGGCATAGCTGCGCGAGGCGATCGCCTGTGCCTGCAGCGCGACTTCCGGCCAGGCCGGATCCATCTCCGCGCCGACGACTCCGTACAAATATTGCTCCAGGTCGAGCTCGTCGATGACGTCGAGCGTGCCGTCGTCGTCGCGCGAGATCCACACTCTGCCGCGATAGGTCCTTCCGTCGACCACGAGCGGCGAGTCCATGAGCGGCTGCGCGAGTATGCGCGATCCTGCGGGGACGACGCCGGCGAGGACCAGTCCTGCCGCACCGGGCCGCACCTCCATCACCGTCGTGATCTCAGGCTGCAGCAGCGGGGTTTGATCGCCGTCGGCGCCGCGCACGACGAGGCCGCCTTCGGACGCCACGACGGTTTGCAACTGGTGCGAGGCGAGCAGCACGCGGATGGTCTGCGCGTGCGCGGGGACGGCGGTCAGAAGCACGCAAGCGCAAAGCAAACCCGCGCTCAAGAGCGCGGGAGTACATCGGCGGTATTGGGAGATCATAGCAGGCGTGGCTGTTCGCTCCCGCTCAATCCGAGGTGCGCTTTGGCTTTGGCGGTCGCCCGGCGTCCGCCGGCGGTTCGCTGCAAGAACCCGATCTGGATCAAGAACGGCTCGACGACGTCGGTCAGCGTCTCTTCTTCTTCATTGACGCTGGCGGCCAGCGCGCTGATGCCGACCGGTCCGCCGCCGTACTGCACGACGAGCGCGCGCAGGAACGCGCGGTCGAGCGCGTCCAGCCCGAGCAGATCGATGCCTTCGAGCGCGAGCGCCGCTTGCGCGACGTCGCGGTCGATGACGCCATGCGCTTTGACCTGAGCGAAGTCGCGCACGCGCCGCAGCAGCCGGTTGGCGATGCGCGGCGTGCCGCGGGCCCGGCCTGCGATCTCGGTCGCTCCATCAGGCTCGACCTTCACGCCGAGGATCGTCGCCGAGTGCTCGACGATGCGGCGCAGATCCTCGGGCGTGTAGTAATCGAGATGCTGCACGATGCCGAAGCGCTCGCGCAGCGGCGCGGTCAGCAGCCCCGCTCGCGTGGTGGCCCCGATGAGCGTGAACTGCTTGAGGTTGATCTTGATGGTCTTGGCATACGCGCCGCGATCCACCATGAAGTCGATCGCGAAATCTTCCATCGCCGGGTACAGGAACTCTTCGACGACGTGGCTGAGGCGATGGATCTCGTCCACGAAGAGCACGTCGCCGCGTCCGAGATTGGTGAGGATCCCGACCAGGTCCCCCGGACGCTCGAGCGTCGGACCCGACACTTGATGGAACGTCGCGGCCATCTCGCGCGCCACGATGTTGGCAAGCGTCGTCTTGCCCAGCCCGGGAGGACCGTGGAGCAGCACATGATCGAGCGGTTCATCGCGCCTCTTGGCGGCCTCGATCGAGATCCTGAGGTTTTCGACGATGCCACGCTGTCCGACATAATGCTCGAAGCCGGCCGGGCGCAGCGTGACGGTGATGATCTGATCTTCGATCGACTCGGACGGAGCGACGAGCGGATGGCGCGCAGCGTCATCATCGCCCGCGGCGGCGACCGGCTTGCGGGGGCTCATCGCGTCTCACCCTCAGGTGCCGGCGCGTTCGAAGAACGCGCGACCACATCGTCGCCGCGCGTCCGACGATAGACCTCAGTCAACAGCTCTTCAGCGCTGCTGATCGAACCGTTGGCCGCCCGCGCTTCCTTTATCATGCGTTCCGCTTCGCCGCGTTTGTACTGCAGCTGCAAGAGCACGTCGAGCGCCTCGGCGACATGGTCCGGCTGTGCCGCGGCGTGCGGCGACTCGCCCTGGATCAGCCCGAAGCGTGCGACTTTGCCCTGCAGTTTCGCGATGATATCTTTGGCCTTCTGATCGCCGATACCCGGCAGGCGGCGCAGCGCGTTGCGGTCGCCATCGTCGATGTAGCGCGCGATCTCCGCCATCGGGCGCGCAAACGCGCGCACGGCGGTCTTCGGTCCGACGCTTGACACCGACAGCAGCGCCTCGAAGAACTCGCGCTCGACGGCATTGGTGAAGCCCACGTAGGCGGAGGTGCCGCGATTGCCGTCGATCGACAGATATGAGAACACCTCGAGGGCCACCGGTTTGCCGAGCTCGATCGTCACGAGCTTGTCCATCACGCAGCCGGGCACCATGACGTCGTACGACAGGCCGCCGACGTCGATGACCACCGATTGCTCGCGCCGCTCGCGCAGCTTGCCTTCGATCCGCGAGAACATCAGCGCGGGCGCCTGCCGTTGCGATGCGCACAAGCGAGCGCAAGTGCGAGCGCGTCGGTCACGTCAGAGGGGCGAGGCACGCTCGCCAGACGCAGCATTTGCACGACCATCCTGGCGACTTGTTCCTTGGAGGCGGCGCCGCTTCCGGCAATCGCCCGCTTCACGCTGGTGGCCGAGAACTCGACGACCTCCAAGCGAGCGCCTGCCACGGCGGCCAAGAGCGCGCCGCGCGCGTGCGCCATCATGATGGTGGTCTTCGGGTTGACCGCGCGTGCGAAGACCTCCTCGATGGCCACGATATCCGGATGGGTGGCGTCGATGAGCGCCGTCAGGCTTTCATTGATGTCGCCCAGACGCACGCTGAACGGCTGCCGCTGGTCGGTCGAGATCACGCCGGCCTCAACGAGCCGCACGACGCTGCCGCGGACTTCGATGACGCCGTAGCCGGTCGAGCGGACGCTAGGATCGATCCCTAAGACGCGCACGTCATCGCCCGATGATGAGATTCACGGCGTTGGTCGCCGGCGTCGTGCCGACCGGCGGATCGGTGCTCAAGACCTTCGCGTCCGTCGCCGAACCTGCGACGATGACGCGGTTTACGGTGTAGCCGTTGCGCTCGAGCACGCCTTTGGCCTGATCAAGCGGCATCCCGATGACGTTGGGCACCGGGATCGAGGGCGCCGAATTCGCCGGCGGCGAGCTTTGGGCGGGCGCTGCGGGGCTTGGTGCGCCGGCAGCCACGACGACGTCGATCGCCGCACCCTGCGTGACGCGCGCGAACGCGCCGGGCGTCTGGCTCACGACGGTCCCCGGCGGCTTGTCGGGCACGTCGGCCTGCACGACGTTGCCAATCGAAAGGCCCAGACCCGCAAGCGTTTGGCGCGCCGCGTCAAGGGTCTGGCCGACGAGCATGGGCACCTCGATCGCCGCCGGACCCGCGCTCACGTCGACCATCACGGTGCCGCCCGGCGCCAGGCTGCCGCGCTCGCTTGGATCTTGGCTGAGCACGATGTCGGCCGGGATGTTGTTGACCGCGACCTGTGAGTTGACCGCAAGCTTGAGCCCCAGTTTGGCCAACATCTTGCGCGCTTCGTCTTCGGTGAGCGAGACGACGTTGGGAACCGTGACCATCGCGGGGCCGAGACTCTCGCTCATGACCACCGTGCCGCCCTTGCCGAGCGGCGAGCCGGGCGCGGGGTTGGTCGCGGCGATGAGGCCCTGTTTGATGGTCGCGCTGTGCAATTTTGCCCCGACGCGCACCTGGAATCCCTGGGCCGCCAGGAACTCTTGCGCGTTGTTCGGCTCCTGACCGAGGACGTTCGGCACCTCGACCGTCGGCGGGCCGGTGCTGACCAGCAACGTCACCGTCTGCCCGGGGACCACACGTTGATTGAGGCCGGGCTCGGTGCCCGCGACCAGGCCCCCTTGCACGACCGGATCTGACCCTTGGCGGATCGCGACCGCGTCGATGCCAAGCGAATGAAGGGTCGCGATCGATTCGCCGATCGATTTTCCGGCGAGGTCGGGCACGCGCATGTCGTGCGACAGCGCTTGGCGCCCTGCGATGACGAGTGCGATCACCAGCGCGAGCGCGACGATGATGCCGGCGTACGCGAGCATCCGGCCGGCGCGCCATGCCGGCAGCGCGGCCGGCGCCGGCAGCTCGAGCGGTTTCGCTCCGGCTTCGACCATCGTCTGCCGCGCGCGGCGGCGCAGGACCTCAGTGGGAGCATCCGGGCCCGCTTCTTCTTCTGCGTCCTCGTCGTCTGCCGGCCCGCGCACGATCTGGCGCAGCGCCGCCAGCACTTCGCCCGCGGACCCATAGCGCTGTTCCGGCTGCTTGCGCAACAACCGCGCGATGATGCCCGCGAAATGCGCGCTGATCTCGGCGCCTTTGCTGCGCGCATCCGGCGCAGGATCGCGCACGATGGCATCCGCGAGCGCGTCTGAGTCCACGCCCGTGAACGGTCGAACGCCGGTGACCATCTCGAACAGCAGCACGCCGACGCTGTACAGATCGCTCGCCTCGGTGACGCGATCGCCGGTCAGCACTTCTGGTGCGCAGTAGGGCAGCGAACCCAGGACTACGTCTTCCGCTTGCGCGCGGTCCACGAACGCGGAGTCGTCGACTGCGTGCGCGATGCCGAAGTCGGCGACCCGCACGACGTCCTCGCGGGTGATCAAGATGTTCGACGGCTTGATGTCGCGGTGAAGCAGCTCTTGGCGGTGTGCGGCCGCGAGTGCGGCGCATATCTGGCGCGCATAGCGCACCGCGACCGATTCGGGCAGCCTTCCCTGGCGCGCGATCAACGTGGCCAGCGTCTCGCCCGGCACGTACTCTTCGACGATGTAGTGGTCGCCATTGACCTTGCCGACGTCGTAGGTGGTGACGATGTTGGGGTGCGAGAGCTTCGCCGCGGCCTGCGCCTCGAAGTCGAAGCGCTCGACGAAGGCGGCGTCGGCCGAATACGCGGGGCGTAGCACCTTGATCGCGACTTGACGGCGCAGGATGAGATCGTAACCGCGGTAGACCACGGCCATGCCGCCCTCGCCGATCTTGGCGTCGAGCCGATAGCGCTCGTTGTAGATGACGTCGGCCATTATTGTCGGTACAGCTTCAATGCGTCGGCGAGTATGGCGCGGGCGATGGGCGCGGACACCGTGCCGCCGTAGCCGGCATCTTCGACGATCACCGCGACCACAAGACGGGGATGCTCGGCGGGGGCGAAGCAGACGAACCACGCATCGGGCGGCGCGCCCGTGTGCGTGCCCGTGCCGGTCTTGCCCGCGACCGTCACCCCGGGGATTCGCGCCGCGGTGCCGGTACCATTGCGGACCACCGCGATCATCATCGTGCGCACCTCGTCGGCTGTCGTCTGCGACATGACGCGCTCCCACACCACCGGCGGCACGTCGACGCTGTGTCCGCCGCCGCCGTAGCGGAACTGCTTGACCAGCTGGGGACGCATCATGACGCCGCCATTGGCGATCGTCGAGGCGACCAACGCCATGCGCAGCGGCGTCACCGCCAACCCGCCTTGGCCGAACGACATCTGCGCCAGTTCCGAGGGCGAGACGCTCTCCTTGGGCGGCACTTCATCGCGTGCGGCGGGCACCGCGACCTGGGGGTCGTCGCCGACGTGGAAGCGGTGCAGGTAGTCGTAGAAACCGTCCAACCCGAGGCGCAGGCCGATCTGCGCGAAGTCGACGTTGCTCGAGAGCGCGAAGGCGTTGATCATGTCCTGCGTGCCCGTGATCTCGCGCTTGTCGTTTTCGACGCGGAACGGACCGATCGAGAAATAGCCCGGATCGACGAACGTGTCGGTGGGGACCACGACGCCGCTGTCGAGGGCCGCGCTGGCGGTGACCATCTTGAACGTCGAGCCAGGCGGGTACAGGCCCGCGAACGCGCGATCGAGCAGCGGCGAGTTCGGGTTGGAGCGCAACGTCCTCCATTGGACGTTGAGCGTGTTGGGGTCGAACGTCGGGCGGTTGACGGCGGCCAGGATGGCGCCGGAACGCGGATCCATCACGATCGCCGCACCGCGCACGTCGGGAGGCAGCGCGGCGTCCGCCGCCCGCGCGATGTCGGCGCGCAACGTGAGCACGACATCGCCGCCCATGCGGGTCGACGTCTGGCCGTTGCGCCTGAAGAAGTCGCTGACGTCGGCGCCGCCGGCAGACTGAAGCGGTGCGGCGAGGACGGAGTCGAGCGCCGATTCAAGACCAGACTCGCCGTAGAACGGCGACGAGTAGCCGACCAGCTGCGCGAGCGCGGGACCGGCGGGATACACGCGCCGGGTCCCCTTGGTCAGCGCAAGGGCGGCGCCGCTCGCGTCGAGCAGCGCGCCGCGGAACTCATTGGTCAAGCTGCGCCGCGGGTTGCCCGCGCGCTGCGCGATCGACGTGCGCTGGATGATCTGCACGCGCACCTCTTGCACCGCGAGCAAGACGAACAGCGCGATGAAGACGAGGACGATGCGCCCGAGGCGCCTGCGCATGGCGTTCACCTTAGGCGACGGTGAGACCGGTCCGCACGAAGTCCTGCAGCGAGCGCACTTCGATGCGCTCACCGCGGTCCGCGCCGAGCGCGACCAGCAGCGCGCGCACGGTATCGAGCGAGGTCAGACAGGCGATGCCGGCTTCGACCGCTGCGCGCCGGATGCGGAATCCGTCGCTTTGCGCCATCGAGGTCTGGGCAGCGTCGTTGATGACCAGATCGACGCCGTTGGCCGCGATCAAATCGATGCAATGCGGCGACCCTTCCGCGATCTTGTTGACGCGCGTGGCGCTGACGCCATGGCTATGCAGCAGCTGCCACGTGCCGGGGGTGGCGTAGAGCTGGAAGCCGAGCTCGACGAAGGCGCGCGCCACCGGCAGCGAGCGCTGCTTCTCAGCATCGGAGATCGACCACAGGATGCGGCCGCCCGGCGGCGGCGGCGCGATGCCCGCGCCGAGCAGCGCGCGCAGCAGCGCACCCGCGAACGTCGTGTCGATGCCCAGCACCTCACCGGTGGACTTCATCTCAGGTCCGAGCATGGTCTCGACCCGGCGCAGCTTCGAGAACGAGAACACCGGCATCTTGACGGCGACGAAGTCGGGATGCGGCAGCAGTCCGCGATCCAAGCCCATCTCCTTGAGCGTGGCGCCGAGCGCGATGCGCGTGGCGGCCGCGACCAGCGGCACGCCGGTGAGCTTGGCGATGATCGGCACGGTCCGGCTCGCACGCGGGTTGGCCTCGATCACGTAGAGTTTGCCTTCGTAGATGATGTACTGGACGTTGATGAGGCCGCGGATGCCGAGCTCTTTGCAGAGGCGTTTGGTGACGTCGGCGATGCGCGCTTCCATCTCCTCGCTGATGTTCTGGGTCGGGTAGACCGCCGTCGAATCCCCTGAGTGGATGCCGGCTCGCTCGACATGCTCGAAGATGCCGGGGATGATGATGTCCTCGCCGTCGAAGGCGGCGTCGACCTCGACTTCGGTGCCCGCGAGATACTTGTCGACGAGCAATGGCGCGTGCGGCTGGATCGGCGGGGCGCTTTCCGCATACGCCGCGAGCTGCGCTTCATTGTAGACGATCTCCATGCCGCGTCCGCCAAGCACGTACGACGGCCTCACCAGGACAGGAAAGCCTATCTCGCGCGCGACTTCGCGCGCTTTGCGGAACGAGAGCGCAGTCCGTCCTGCCGGCCGCGCGACGCCGAGCTTGGCCAGCACCGCGTCGAACTTCTCGCGATCCTCGGCCAGATCAAGCGCGTGCTGGTCGGTGCCCAGCACGTTGACGCCGCGCGCCGCCAGATCGCGCGCGAGATTGATCGGCGTCTGCCCGCCGAAGGTCAGCAGCGCGCCCCGCGCGCCGGTGGCGCGCACGGCGTGTTCGACCTCGTCCACGGCCGGCGGTTCGAAGATCAGCACGTCTGAGATATCGAAATCGGTCGAGACGGTCTCCGGATTGTTGTTGACCATCACCGACGCCACCCCGGCATCGTGCAGGGCCCAGGCCGCGTGCACGCACGAGTAATCGAACTCGATGCCTTGGCCGATGCGGATCGGACCGCTGCCGACGACGACCACGGACTGGCGGTCGGGCCGGCGCAGCTCGTCCTGCTCGCCGATCGTCGCGTAGTAGTAGGGGGAGCGCGCCGGGAATTCGGCGGCTGCGGTGTCGACGATGCGGTAGGCCGTCGCGGTCGAGGCGCCGCCGGCGGCGGCGACATCTTTGCGCGGCACGCCGCTCAGGCGCGCGATCGTCGTGTCGGCGTAGCCGGCTTGCTTGGCGTCTATCACGGTCGAATGAATTCGACCGCTCCATGCATCTTTCGCGGTTGGTTCGTCGGGCTCTCGGAGCGCCGTTTCGATCTCGACCAGCTCCTTGAGCTCCCATAGCCAGAACGGATCGATCGAGGTCATCGCGGCGATGGCGCCGGGTTCGCGGCCGCGCCGCAGGCATTCGGCGACGGCGAAGAGCCGTTCGTGCGTCGGCGCGCGCAAGACGTCGTCGAGCTCGTCGTCGCTCCACTGCTGCAGCGACCAGCCGGTCAGACAATCGCGACCGATGTCCAGGCCGCGCACCGCCTTGATCATCCCTTGGCCGAACGTGCGCGCGATCGCCATCACCTCGCCGGTCGATTTCATCTGCGTGCCCAGGCGCGCGTCGCCGAGCGGGAACTTGTCGAACGGCCAGCGCGGGATCTTGACGACGCAGTAGTCGAGCGCCGGCTCGAACGCGGCGGTCGTCACACCGGTCACGGGGTTGGTCAGCTCCGGCAGCAGCTTGCCGAGCGCGATCTTCGTCGCGATCTTGGCGATCGGATAGCCGGTGGCTTTGCTCGCGAGCGCGGACGAGCGCGAGACGCGCGGATTGACTTCGACGATGTTGTATGCGTCGCTGTGCGGGTCGAGCGCGAACTGGATGTTGCAGCCGCCCTCGACCTTCAGGTGGCGGATGATGTTGATGGCTGCGGCGCGCAGGCGGTGATAGTCGCGATCCGAGAGCGTCTGCGAGGGCGCCACGACGATCGAATCGCCCGTGTGCACGCCCATCGGGTCGATGTTCTCCATGTTGCAGACGATGATACAGTTGTCCGCGCTATCGCGCAGCACTTCGTATTCGATCTCTTTCCAACCGAGCAGCGAGGTCTCGAGCAGCACTTGGTGGACGATGCTCGCGGCCAATCCTGAGCGCAGGTAGGCGCGCAGCTCGCTCGCATCGTGCGCGATGCCGCCGCCGGTGCCGCCCAGCGTGTACGCGGGGCGCACGACCAGCGGGTAGCCCGCGCCTTGCGCGAACTCCAAGCCTTGTTCGACGCTGCGGACGATGGCAGACTCGGGCACCGGCTCGCCGATGTCGAGCATGGCCTTCTTGAACAGCTCGCGGTCTTCGGCGAGGCGGATGGTGCGCAGCGGCGTGCCGAGCAGCCTGACGCCGTGGCGCTCGAGGGCGCCGCGATCCGCGAGCATCACCGCGAGATTGAGCCCGGTCTGTCCGCCGAGGGTGGCCAGCATCGCGTCCGGGCGCTCGCGTTCGATGATCGCTTCGACGTGCGCGGGCACGAGCGGCTCGAGGTAGACCGCGTCGGCCATCTCCGGATCGGTCATGATGGTCGCCGGATTCGAGTTGACGAGCACGACGCGGCAGCCTTCTTCTCTCAGGGCGCGGCACGCCTGAACGCCCGCATAGTCGAATTCGGCGGCCTGGCCGATGACGATGGGCCCCGAGCCGATGACGAGCACGGTGCGCGGCGTCAACGGGTTCCCTCGGGTTTCGCACGCGCGCTTCGCAGGCTGGCGACGAAATCGGCGAACAGATGGCGCGCATCGGTCGGCCCGGGCGACGCCTCGGGATGGAACTGGACTGATTCGATCGGCAGGGTGCGATGGCGCAGGCCCTCGTTGGTGCCGTCGTTGAGGTTGATCATCGTCTGCTCGACGCCGGCCGGCAGCGACGCGGGATCCACCGCGTAGCCGTGGTTTTGCGCGGTGATGATGACCTGTTTGCCGTCGAGCTGCTGCACGGGCTGGTTGCCGCCGCGATGGCCGTACTTCAATTTATACGTGCGCGCGACGAGCGCCAAGGCTAGCACCTGATGACCCAGGCAGATGCCGAACGTCGGCAGCTTGCCGTAATCCACGACGCGGCGCAGCGTGTCGATGACGCCGGTCAGCTCGGCCGGATCACCGGGACCGTTGCTCACCACCAAGCCGTCCGGCTTCAACTTGAGCAAGTCCTCGAACGACGCATCGAACGGCGCTTCGATGACCTCCGCGCCTGCCGCCGCCAAGCAGTCCGCGAT
>DATFYX010000036.1 GCA_035314825.1 Candidatus Eremiobacteraceae bacterium | reverse complement strand
CTCGGCATCACGATGGACGGCGACCAGCAGCTGGTCATCTACAACATGGTGATCCTTGCGAGCACGTGCCTGACGAGTTTCCCGAAGGCGACGCTCGACGTGATCTACTACTAGATTCCCGAACAACAAATGCAAAGGCGCGCTCGCGAGAACGCGCCTTTTCGTTTGTCGGTCTGAGGCGGTTAGGCCGCGGCGCGGACGGGAACCGGCCGGTTCTCATCGACATCGAGCAGCTCGAACCATGTCTGGATGTCGTTGCGGCCGAGCCGCTGCCGCTCGCTGCGGAAGAAGGCCTCAGCGTCGCCGCCTGGCTCCGGCCCATCCTGTGCGAACTCCGTGTTGAAGGTCTCGATATCCGCGGGTTGCTTGCCTGCGAGACGCTGGCGTGCCCACGCTTCGATCTTCGCGTCCTCGCCGAGCTCTGCCACGGTCTTGGCGAACGCCTCGGGCTCGCTGCCCAAGAAGCTCAAGACATGCTTGTCCATGCCGCAGCCGAAGTGGTAAGGGCCGTCGGTGCCGGCGAGATGGGCGCGTGCTTTGTCGGTGGTCCGGGCGAGCATGACGACGCCCGCTAATTTCGCCTTCGGGCTACGGGGATAGCTCTTGGTGAGGTCCATATCGGTGGAGGCCTTTCTGAGGGCTTGGAGGGCCGTTTCCGGCCCCTGCCGGGGCTATAAGAGCGGCACCTTGGGGGTGCCTGAGCCATGTAAGTATACATCCTATAAGGGCGAAAGGAAAGTAGTGTCTGTAAGGTGTAGCAATACCCATGAAGATAGCGAGGTCGCCGCAATGACGTATGAAACCAAGCTGGCCTGCCCGATCCAACGCACGATGGCGATGATCGCCGACAAATGGAAGGTCATCGTGATCTACAACCTCGGCCAGCGCACGATGCGCTTCGGCGAACTGCAACGCGCGCTTGAAGGCATCACGCCCAAAGTGCTGACGCGCCAATTGCGCGATCTCGAAGGCGACGGATTGGTCTCGCGGCGCGTGCACGCGGAGATCCCGCCGCGCGTCGAGTACTCTTTGACGCCGCTGGGCCGCGAGCTGCTCCCCATCCTCGACCAGCTGCACGACTGGGCGACGCGCAACTCGGTTTCCCTGCTCGCGCGCCGCGAAGACCGGCATAAGAGCGAGCGCAGCCCCGCCGCCTAAGACGCGCATCGGACGCCATCGCACCTAGCTCTATTTCTGGTAGATAAACGCTCCATCGGGCGTCATACTTAGACCTGATTCGGCGGTGCTTGCGCCCGCCCACTTGCCGCCCGCGGAGAAAGCTTCATCACATGCCCACCATCACTGAACCATCCAACGCGCTGACCGCTCTCTCGAGCGATCTCGCCAATGCGGTCGAACGCGCCGGCGCGTCGACAGTCGCCGTCCACGCCCGCCACCGGCTCGGCTCGAGCGGCGTGCTCTGGCGTCCGGGGATCATCGTGACCGCCGACCACGCCGTGCGCCGCGACGATGACATCAGCGTCACGCTGCCGGACGGCACGAATGCGGACGCGACCCTCGCCGGACGCGATTCCGACACGGACCTTGCGATCTTGCGCATCGACGCGTCACCCGCGCTTGCGCTGCCCCTCTTCGCCGACGCGAGCGGCCTCAAAGCCGGCAACCTCGTGCTCGCGGTCGCGCGCGATGCAGAAGACGGCGTGCGCGCGTCCAGTGGGGTGATCAGTTCTGCCGGCGGACCGTGGCGCACGTGGCGAGGCGGCAACGTCGATCGCTTCATCAGTCTCGACCTCTCGCTCTACGCCGGCTTCTCCGGTGGACCGCTCGTCGACGTGGCCGGCCACGTGCTGGGCATCAACACATCGGCCCTGTCGCGGCGTTTCGATCTCACGATCCCCGTGGCGACGGTGGACCGCGTCGTCGATCAATTGAGCAGCGGACGGCGCGCCGGACGCGCCTATCTGGGCGTCGGGATGCAGCCGATCCGCCTCTCCGAGGCGCTGCGCCGCAGCGCGAAGGTCGACGCGGACGGCGGCGCCATCGTCGTCGCGGTCGAGCCGGATGGCCCGGCTGAAAAGGCCGGCGTGTTCATCGGCGACATCATCATCGGGTTTGACGACGCCTCGATCGAAGACACGGACGATATCCTCGCCCAGCTCGGCGGCGACCGCATCGGCGCGAAGGTGCGCCTGCGCATCGTGCGCGGCGGACAGGTCGTCGAGCAGGAGATAACGATCGGCGAGCGCGCCGTCGAGCGGGAGGACTGACGTGGACGCAAACCTCGCAGCAGGCGGTGTGGCCACGGCGGCCGCCCATGCAGCATTGGCCGAAAGGCTGCGGCGCAGCACCGTGCAAGTCACGGCGGGGCGCTACGGCGGCGGCTCCGGCGTCGTCTGGCGCGCCGACGGCTTGATCGTCACCAACGCCCACGTCGCACACGGCAAGCGTATGGCGGTCGAACTGGCGGACGGCACGTCTTTGCGGGCGGACCTCGTCGCGCGCGACGAAGAGCGCGACATCGCCGCACTGCGCGTCGACGCGGCCGGCTTGGACGCTGCGCGCATCGCTGACTCTGACGACGTGCGCCCTGGGCAGCTGGCGTTTGCGGTCGGCAATCCGCTCGGCTTGGTCGGCGCGGTGACCAGCGGCATCGTGCACGCGGCCGGATCGCATGCGGGCCGCCGCGCGCGCTGGATCCACGCCGACGTGCGCATCGCGCCGGGCAACTCCGGCGGGCCGCTCGCCGACGCACGCGGACGCGTCATCGGCGTGAACAGCATGATCTATGGGGGGCTCGCGGTCGCGGTGCCCAGCAACGCGGTCGAACGCTTTCTGCGCGGCCAAACCGCGCGGCCGCGCCTGGGCGTCACCGTTGAGCCCGTCAGATTGCGCTCGGGCGGACGCACCGACGTGCTTGGACTCTTGGTCTTCGACGTGACAGCCGGCAGCGCGGCGGAACACGCTGGGCTCTTGCCCGGCGACACGATCGTCGGCATTGCGGGGGCGCCGTTGCGAGATGCGAGCGATCTGCCTGACGCGCTCGCCCAGTCGGCATCGACGGGCGCGCTGGCGCTGACCATCGTCCGCGGCGGAGCGTTGCAGGATATCGCCGTGGACTTTTCGTCGCGCGCTGGAGTCGACGCCGCCGCGTGATCAGAGTTCTTCTGGAGAGTTCCCGGCTCACGCGAGCGGAGGTCGGCGCAGCGCTTCGCGCAGACGCCGCGCTCACGCTGCTTGCCGACGGGAATGCGGGCGGGGATCTCAGCTCGCGCGTCGACGAACTCGCGCCCGATGTGATCGTCCTCGAAGTCGAGGGCGATGAGACGATGAGCGAGCTCGTGCGCGATGCCGATCTGCGCGCCTGGCCGCCGTTGATGCTGCTCGCCGCACGCGCAGACGCGGGCTGGACGAACGCCGCGCTGCGCGCCGGCGTGCGGGCGGTGCTGCCGCGCAGCGGCCAGGATCTCGCCGCGGCCGTAGCGGCGGTGGCCGCCGGCTATATCGTGGTGCATCCGGATTCGGTCGAACGACTCATGCCGGCCAACGATGCCGGCGCGCACGCCGACAAGGGCCACGTGCTGACCGCGCGCGAGATCGAAGTCTTGCGTATGATGGCGCAAGGACTGGCCAACAAGGTCATCGCCTCGCGCTTGGGCATCTCCGAGCACACGGTGAAATTCCACGTCGGATCGATCTTCGCCAAGCTGCATGCCGGCAGCCGCACCGAGGCGGTCGCGTTGGGCGCGCGCCAAGGGCTTGTGATGCTCTGAGCCAAACCCAGCGGGGTATGGCCGACAAGCCCGACAAGCAGCGCGAAGTCATCAAACAATTCAAGAAGTACGGATTCGTCACCGGCGCGACGACGCGCACCGGCGCGATCCTCGTCGAGCTCAAAGGCGTCGAGCCCGTGCGCGTGCTCGTCCAGCCGGACGGCAGCGTGATCCACGTCTCGGGCGACGTCACCAGGTTCGATTGGGGTAAGTTCGACCGCCGCTAACCGCGCAGGAGCACCACGATCATGGCTGCCGCGCACGCAATGCCCGTCACGCTGATCGCGACGGCCAACCAGTACCAGAAAACGTAGAGACGTCGCTGCGTCTTGAATCGCTCCCTATGGGCAGCCTTGGCTGCGGCCCGGATCTCTTCGAGCCGGGTGCCCGGCCGGGCGGCGGCGATCCTCCAGCGAAAACCGCGAGCGATCATCATGAAGAACTCCCACCGCTCGTGATAGATATTGACGACGACGGCCGCGTACGCGGCCAGCGCTGCCGCGATGAGCGGAACGGGCCAATATCGGGGATCGAACTTCAACGCCGCTAGCGCGTAGACGACTGCACCGACGCCGGTGACGACAAATGTCATGATGGTCGAGCGATGCGTCTCAGCATCGCGTGCGAAAGCCGCGTGCTCGTCGTGCGCGTGCTGCAAGATATCGATGTCGACGTCTGCGAGCGGCGGTGCCGCCGGCTCGGCGCGATCAAACGTGGTCGCGATCCGGTGCAGCGCTGCGCGGGCCGGCTGCGACGCTTCGTTCATCGCACTGGAGTTAGGCGGCGCGGCACGAAGGTCCCCGGCACGGCGGAATCGGCCGCCGATTCGACGAGCCCGTGGAGCGGCGAGAGGCTGCACACCGGGTCGGTGTTCGATGCGTCGCCCGT
>DATFYX010000035.1 GCA_035314825.1 Candidatus Eremiobacteraceae bacterium | reverse complement strand
GGTCAATGAGAGCAAAATGCCCTGTGGTGGCAGCTGCATGGAAGAGTTGGATAATGGCTGCTTGCTATCGGTGAGGTTCACGTAGACCGTACCACGCTGGAAGTCGAGCGGGTGCGTGCCGCCGCCCTGATCGAGCGTCATGCTGTACGGCAGGCACATCTGCAGATTGCCGACGTACGAGCAGGCGGCCTTATCGATGACGAGCGTACCCACGCCGTCGGCAGTCGTCACCCTCAGAGCCTTATTAGCGATGACGATCGTCACGTTGTTATACTGTTGAGTCGAGCCATCGCTCTGTTGCACGGTGACGGTGCCTTTCGCATCGACGGCGCTTGAGGCCGCGAAGACGAACGCGCACGCGCACAGCAGCGAAATAACGAAGACACGCATTGGTTCACTCTCATTCCAACGGCTAGATCTGCAAAATCTCACTTCCACAATGCGCGTGTGGGAGCTTGGTTTCCTGTTGTTTGTTTATTCGTAGGTATCTCCGGCATAATGCTAAGTACCATCATGCCGCCTAAAGCTTATCCGCCGGTGGCGGTAAGCGTGATGTTGACCACCTCCACGCCGCCGGTCTTCAACAGCGACACGGTCTGCTGCTTTGCGCCGCCTGACAATGTGAACACCGCTGATTCCTGACTCTCTGATGTGTCATGCGATGTCTCGGAATGCGCGGGCAAAGCGCCTTGATACCACTTGTACACTTTGTCAAACGGGTCCGATGTCGTGTACACCTGCGAAACCACTTGCTTTCCGGCGACGGTCGCCGTCTGCGGTGCAGTGGCAGCTGTAGCACCGGGATACACGGGCAGCTTGGGCATGAGATCGTTCGTCGCGACCGTTGCGGCGGTGCCGGGGGTCGCACTCGGGACCGCGCTTGACTGCTTCCCGGAATCGCTCTTCGTGCAGCCCGAAGCGAGCAGCGACCAGGCGATGAGCGTAACCAACATAGCGCTTCGGCTCATAAGGAAATCCTCTCTTCGCGGAACTGCTAATCGGGTTGCGACGGACAGGCCTTCTAGCGAAATGTATCCTGCTACCTGCTCGGCGGAACGATGAAGAAACTCGTCGTCACGAGCGAGGCGAGCGCGCGATCTGGTCGAGGATCGTCTGTGCCGGATTGCCGATGCGCATGTCGGTTGAGCGCTGCGTTCACCCGCTCTTTCGCGCCGTTCGGGAATCGCGTCTACCGCGAACACTTGCACGGCCCGGCGCGCAAATCGCGCATACGTTCCGTCCTAACGTTTATGGTACTATGGAAGTCAATAGTAGTTCTAGGAGCGCCAGACATGACTGTTTCATTAAGAGCAGACTCAGCCGCGCCGCTGTCCTCCGACTCGCTTCGCCGCATCGATGCGTACTGGCGAGCCGCGAACTACCTGTCGGTCGGGCAGATCTACCTGCTCGACAATCCGCTTCTGCGGGAGCCGCTCAGACCGGAGCATACCAAGCCTAGGCTTCTCGGGCACTGGGGCACGACGCCTGGGCTCAACTTCGTCTACGCGCACCTCAACCGTCTCATCAAGCAACACGATCTCGATATGATCTTCGTCTGCGGTCCGGGGCACGGCGGGCCCGCCGTCGTAGCCAACACGTATCTCGAAGGGACGTACAGCGAGCTCTATCCGAACGTGTCCCAAAATGCTGAAGGGATGCAACGTCTCTTCAAACAGTTCTCGTTCCCGGGCGGCATCCCAAGTCATGCCTCGCCGGAGACTCCTGGCTCGATCCATGAGGGCGGGGAGCTCGGGTACTCGCTCGCGCACGCCTGCGGCGCGGTCTTCGACAATCCCGATCTCATCGCCAGCGTCGTCGTCGGAGACGGAGAAGCGGAGACGGGTCCGCTCGCGACAAGCTGGCACTTCAACAAGTTCATCAATCCGGCTTGCGACGGCGCCGTGCTGCCGATCTTGCACCTCAACGGCTACAAGATCGCCGGTCCTACCGTGCTCGCGCGGATCCCGCGGCAAGAACTCATCGAACTTCTTCAAGGCTACGGGTATGCGCCGTACGTCGTTGAGGGCCACGATCCAGAACCGACTCATCAACTGCTCGCCGCGACGCTCGAAAAGGTCCTTGCCGAGATCCGCGCCATTCAGAAGACAGCGCGGACGGGCGGGTTCAAGGACCGACCACGCTGGCCTATGATCGTGCTGGTCACGCCCAAGGGTTGGACCGGACCCAAAGTGGTCGACGGCAAGCAGATCGAGGGGACTTTTCGAGCGCACCAAGTGCCCGTGCTCGACGTCCGCACGAACCCCGAACATCTCGCCATCCTCGAGGCGTGGATGCGCAGCTACCGGCCCGACGAATTGTTCGATGCCGACGGACGCCTCGTCGCCGAACTCGCGGCGCTAGCGCCGACCGGACAACGCCGCATGGGAGCGAATCCGCACGCCAATGGCGGCGTTCTCCTTCGCGATCTCCTCATGCCGGATTTTCAGACCTACGCGGCCGACGTTCCGCAACCCGGCACGGAGATGGCGTCGGCGACCGGCGCTCTTGGACGATTCTTACGAGACATCGCCCGACAGAACGCGACGAGCTTCTTGCTGTTCGGGCCAGACGAAACATCTTCCAACAAGCTCGACGCCGTTTTCGAGGTCACGAACCGCCGGTCGACCGCCGTCATCCTGCCGAACGACGATCATGTCGCTCCAGATGGACGCGTCATGGAAGTCCTGAGCGAGCATATGTGTCAGGGCTGGCTCGAGGGCTACCTGCTCACCGGCAGGCATGGTTTCTTCTCATGCTACGAGGCATTCGTCCACATCGTGGACTCGATGTTCAACCAGCACGCCAAATGGCTCGAGGTCACGGCGGCGATCCCGTGGCGCCGGCCCATCGCTTCGCTGAATTACCTGCTGACGTCGCATGTCTGGCGCCAGGATAACAACGGATTCACCCACCAGGATCCGGGCTTCATCGACGTCGTGCTCAACAAGAAACCGGCAGTCGTCCGCGTCTACTTCCCCCCCGACGTGAACACGCTGCTCAGCGTCGCAGATCACTGCTTGCGAAGCCGCCACTACGTGAACGTCATCGTCTCCGGCAAGAATCCTGAGTTGCAGTGGTTCGATGTGGAAGCGGCAAAACATCAGTGCGAGGCCGGGTTGGGCATCTTGGAGTGGGCGAGCAACGATCAGGGGGCAAAGCCCGACGTCGTGTTCGCCTGCGCCGGCGACGTGCCGATGCTCGAGACGCTCGCTGCCGTCGACCTGCTGCGCAAGCACATCCCCGATCTCAAGATCCGGACCGTCAACGTCATCGATATCATGAAACTGCAGCCGCCCTCAGAGCATCCCCACGGGCTATCCGACAACGAATTCGATTCGATCTTCTCGACCGACGCACCGATCATCTTCGCCTTCCACGGCTACCCATATCTGATCCACCGGCTCACCTACCGGCGCCACGGTCACGATAACATGCACGTGCGAGGCTATAAGGAAGAAGGCTCGACGACCACGCCATTCGACATGACGGTGCGCAACGATCTCGACCGTTTTCATCTCGCCGGCGACGCCATCGACCGGATTCCAGGGCTGCAAGACCGCGCGGCCCACGTCAAGCAGCTCTTCCGGGATAGACTGGCGGCCCACAAAGAATACATCGAGCGCGTCGGGGAGGACATGCCTGAGATACGTGATTGGCGCTGGACCCTCTAGCTGACGTGCGCATCCTTTGTCTCAACAGCGGATCGTCGTCGCTGAAGTATGCGATCTACGAGATGCCGGCCGAGCAGCTCCTCGGAAGCGGGGAGGAAGACATCACGAGCGCCCGCGACCAGCCGGCGGCGTTGCGTTCGGTGCTTGATTCGGTCAAGCGGCAAGGACTTCAACTCGACGCCATCGGCCATCGCGTCGTGTTCGGCGGTCCCGAGCACATGGAACCGCAGCGCGTCGACAGCGAGCTCATAGCGTCGCTTGAGCGCTTGGTCGAATTCGACCCCACGCACACCGCGGCGCTCACGGCGATGCGCTACGTGGCCGCCCACGTGCCGGAAGTGCCGGCAGTCGCGTGCTTCGACTCTGCCTTCCACAAGGATATGCCCGCGGTCGCACAGAGCTATCCGCTGCCGAGCGATCTAGGACCGATGGTGCGCCGATTCGGGTATCACGGGCTGTCATACGAATACGTCGTGAGCGCTATCCCCCCACTGGAACGCACGCTGATCGCCCATCTGGGAAACGGGGCAAGTCTCGCGGCGATACGAAACGGCAGGTCCATCGACACGACCATGGGATTCAGTCCGCTCGGCGGGGTGATGATGGGGACGCGTCCGGGCGACCTCGATCCAGGCGTGTTGATCTATCTGCTGCGCGCCAAACGCCTCGACGCGGAGGCGCTGTCCGAACTGCTCAATTCCCGGTCTGGACTGCTCGGCGTTTCCGGCACGGCGGACATGCGTGAGCTATTACGTCGCGCAGCCGGCGATCGAGCCGCACAGGATGCGATCAGTCTATACGTGTATATCGCCGTCAAACACATCGGTGCGTTGGTAGCCGTGCTGGGCGGTCTCGATCAGTTCGTTTTCACCGGAGGCATCGGCGAGCATGCGGCGCCGATCAGAAAAGCCATCTGCGCCGGCTGCGCCTATCTTGGAGTCGTCATCGACGACCAGCTCAACGACGCAAACGCCGCGTGCATCTCCGCGGCAAGCAGCCGCGTCGCCGTTCTGGTCGTCGCGACGAACGAAGATCTCATGATCGCCCGCCACGTGTCTGCGCTCCTGTCCGCGGAAAGACCAACCCAGCGCCGGTGAGCGCCATGACCGCGCCCGACCTGCGCGCCTCAGCGGCTCTCGAACCCGACGAGGTGCTGCGCCGATCGGGCAGCTCAAAGGACGGGCTTTCGTCGGCAGAGGCGCAAGCGCGTCTTCGCCGCGTTGGGCCGAACCAGATCGAGCAGCAGAAAACGACAGCCTGGAGCGTTCTTGCCAGGCAGTTCCAGAACCCATTCCTCATCCTGATGATCGGAACCGCGCTGCTCTCGCTTTGGCTTCACGACAGCTCGGACGCGGCGATCATCCTCGTGATCATCTTCCTCAGCGTCGGCTTGAGCTTCGCGAACGAGTATAGCTCTGCCAAGGCTGTCGACGACCTGCGCGCACGGGTGCAGCGCAAAGCACTGGTCATACGCGACGGCAAGCGCGGGACCATAAACGTCACTGAGCTGGTGCCTGGCGACGTCGTGGAGATCGCAATCGGTGACATCGTGCCGGCCGACATGCGCCTCATCGAAGTGCACGACCTCGAGTGCGACGAGTCAGCCCTGACCGGCGAGGCGATGCCGGCCGTGAAGTCGCTGACCTGCAAACCGGATGAGTCTTCGCTCAATCTCTCGTGCTGCGCGTATCTTGGAACGGTCGTGAAGAACGGCGCCGCGACCGGCGTCGTAGTGGCTACGGGTCGGGCCTGTGCGTATGGATCTATCGCCCACGAACTCCTGCGCCAGGTGCCGCAGACGGCGTTTCAACTCGGCCTGCGGGATTTCTCGATGCTGCTGGTGCGCATCACGGTCATCCTCGCGGGCACGATCTTCGTGCTCAATGCGCTGCTGCATCACTCGTGGATCGAGTCGTTGCTGTTCGCGCTCTCGATCGCCATCGGCATCACGCCGCAACTGCTGCCGGCGATCGTCACGATCAGCCTCTCGTTCGGCGCACGTCAACTCGCAAAACGTTCGGTCATCGTAAAACGGCTCGTGAGCATCGAGGACCTCGGCAACATCGAAGTGCTCTTCACGGACAAGACCGGAACGCTCACCCAAGGGAAGATCTCCTTCCTGAGCGCGCTCGCCCCGGACGGCACGAGCTCCGAAGACCTCGCGGTACAAGCCTTGCTATGCACGGACGTCGTCGTCCAGGACGGACGCATCATAAGCGGCAATGCGCTTGACGTCGCGCTGTGGGAAGCGGCGACCCCCGCGCGTCGCGAGGCAGCGCAGCGCTATCGCCTGATCGATCACGCGCCGTTCGACTATCAGCGCCAGATGATGTCGGTCCTGGTCGACGCGCCGGACGGACGACGGCTGCTGCTGGCAAAAGGCGCGCCCGAAGCGATCGAGGCCTGCTCCACGGGCTTCAGCCCGCAGCTCAAGGCGCTTGTCGATCTTCAGATGAACGACGGACGCCGCGCGATCGTGCTCGCGCAAAGGGAAGCTGCCTCGCTTGCGCAGCTCCATCCGACCGATGAGCGCGATCTCTCGCCTGTTGGCGTGCTGACGTTTGCCGACGAACCTAAACTCGACGCCGCCGACAGCTTGCGCCGCTTGGAAGATCTCGACGTCCAAGTCAAGATCGTGACGGGCGACAGCGACCTGACCGCCCAGGTCGTCTGCCGCGAGCTCGGTTTGGCGGTCGGAGGCACGCTCACCGGCAAGCAACTGGACTCGATGACTGACGCTGAGCTGACAAGCGCGGTCGAGCGGACGTCGATCTTCGCGCGCGTCACCCCGGATCAGAAATCGCGCATCATCAGATTGCAGCGCAAGACCGGCCGCGACGTCGGCTATTTGGGCGATGGAGTCAACGACGCCGTCGCCCTGCACGACGCAGACGTCGGAATTTCAGTCGACTCGGCGGTCGACGTCGCGAAGGACGCCGCCGACATCGTATTGCTCAAGAAAGATCTCGGCGTTCTGGCCGACGGCGTCATCGAGGGGCGCCGCGTTTTTGCCAACACGATGAAGTACGTACTGATGGGTACGTCGTCGAACTTCGGCAACATGTTCAGCGCTGCCGGCGCATCGCTGTTCTTGCCATTCTTGCCTATGCTGCCTTCGCAGATCTTACTGAACAATCTGCTGTACGATATCAGCGAGATGACGATACCCACGGACAATGTCGATCCAGAGCAGCTTCGCCGTCCGGCGCACTGGGATATGAAGTTCATCCAGCGCTTCATGGTGATCTTCGGGCCGATCTCGTCCATCTTCGACTTCGTGACGTTCGGCGTGATGCTGTTCATCTTCCGCGCCGGACCGGAGCTCTTCCACACCGGCTGGTTCGTCGAGTCGCTCTCGACGCAGTCGCTTGTGGTTTTCTTGATCCGCACGCGTTATGTTCCGTTCTGGCGCAGCCGGGCAAGCTGGCAACTCCAGCTGACCACATTTGCCATCGTTGCGCTCGGTATGATTTTGCCGTTCACACCGCTTGCGCGACCCTTGGGCTTCGTTCCGCTGCCGTTGGCGTTCTTTGGGGCGCTTGCGGTGATGATCGCGGCATACTTGGGTCTGATCGAGCTTGCAAAGTGGCTGTTCTATCGGAGCAGCCTCGGCGCGCAGAACAACGCGCCGGCGGGCGAAACAACCTCTACGAGCTTCGCAGAAAGGAGCAAGACGTGAAGGTCGGTGATAGAGTCTATATCGACGGGACCAAGGAGGAAGGCATCGTCAAAGACGTCAGTCCGCATGTGATCGTGGTGCGAGTCGAGGTCCCCGGTGGCCATGAAGATCGAAAATACGCGCTAGAAGACCTGCGGCTCGATCCCACGTTCGACGAGGTGTCGAAGTACATCGATCATTAGTTAGAAGCCCGCCATGCGAATAGCCCAAGGTATTACTTCACCATGATGGTGAGGGTCATGTTGCTATGGCCGGCGCCGCACTCGATCGCGCAATGGATGACGTATGTTCCTGCCGCTTTCGGGATAAAGGTCGTTTGTACGAATTGGCCTGGCTTGATCGCCGTTAGCGGGATCCCGAGTTCGTTCGATTGGATGCCGTGCACGCCGGAAGCCGACGTCAATCGTAGCGTCACAGCCCTTCCAGCCGCGACCGTGATGGTGTTCGGCGTAAACTGCCAGTTGGACGCGACGACGTTGATGACGCTGACCCCGGCGGGGGTTGCCGTTGGAAGCGCCGGGGCTGGCGCGCCTGCCAATGCCACGGTCACGGTCTGAGAGCTGCCGTCGTAGTTGACGTTCGCTCCCAACGCCTCAGAGATGAAGCGCAACGGCACCAACGTGCGGGCACCGACCAAGAAGGGGGCGACGTCCAGCGAGGTCGTCTGCCCGTTGACGCGCGCCGTCGTCGAGCCTATTTGCAGTTGGATGTTGCGGCCGTTGCCGGTGGCGTTGATCAAACCGTTGTCATACACGACGCTCGCGCCAAGGCGCTCGAATACCCCGCGCAGCGGCACAAACACACGCCCGCTTCGCTCGATCGGCGGCTGGTCGAACGTCACCTCTTGACCGTTGACGATGATGCGCACGTTACCGGCAAGAGCTTGCCCAGATGCATATGGGTGCGCAATGGGACTCAGGAACGAGAGTAAAGTGATTATCGCAAGAACGAGAAGTATTCGCATACGATGCCCCTTCCTACTTACAGTCTACCCCATTTCGCAGCTACGCTTTACGCGGTCGGGTTTTGACTGGCGACGCTGATCGGGCTCGAACCGACGACCTCCTGCGTGACAGACACTTCCACTCGATGTGCGCGGTAGTGCGCATACGTGCGCCAGGGCGCGGAGACGTAGCATTCATGAAGGGTTGCCCGGATCTTCTTGTGTGTCACGTGTGCGCCGTTCGGGGCCGTGATTTCGTGTCAAAATTGGTGTCAAAATACCGCGTTACCCGGCGGGTGCCCCGATCCACTCCAATGCAGGCGTCCACGGCTTTTCTCTCGCTTCAATGGTGCGGCGTCTTCGAGGCAACCAATCACGGCGCTAAACG
>DATFYX010000034.1 GCA_035314825.1 Candidatus Eremiobacteraceae bacterium | reverse complement strand
GCCTCGTCGCAGGCGTTTAAGGCGGCGGTATCAGGGGGATTGCACAGATCGGCGAGGACGACACGGCCGGCAGCCATTGCGGCAGTGTGTCGAACGCGTGTTGACGCGTTGTGGACGAGATGCGGCTATTTGACCAGGGTTTCAGCGGCGACGAATTCGATGCCGGCCGCCTGCATCTGAGGGATCATCACCGACAGCGCCTGAGCGGTTTCGGGGAATGGATGGCCGATCGCGATGGCTTGACCGCGTTCGAGCGCCACTTTTTCGGTGGCGAGCAGCTGCGCTTCGATCGCCTTTTCATTCACGTCGTTATCCAAGAACACGTCGCGCGCGGCGGTTTGAACGCCGGCCTCGCGCGCCATCTGCGCGCCAAGGCTAGCGTTGGTCGTCTCCGAGTCGATGAAGAACAGCCCCTTCGATTTGAAAACCGCCAGCACGTCATGCATGACGCGGGGATCGCTCGTGCCCCGGCTGCCCATGTGATTGTTGCCGCCCGGCACGGGCGGGAGCGACTCCAGATCTAGCTCCACCTGCGTCATGATCTGCTGATCGGTCATCGACGTCGTGATCGCGCCCGGTCCGGGGTTGTAATCCGATGAGAGAGGCTGCATCGGCAAGTGCAGCATGATGGGTTTGCCTGCGGCCTGCGCTTCTTGCGCGAACTCGCGCCCGTGCTGCGTGAGCGGCAGGATCGCGAGCGTCAGCGGAACGGAGAACGGTAGGAACTGTTCGTCTTTGGGCAAGTTGTTGCCGCAGTCATCGATGATGATCGCGACGCGCGGCGGGTGCGGCGGCGCAAGCGGGCCGGTCCCGGAAACCGCAGGACGCAACGCCGGCGGCGCGCTTTGCGCGACTTGCGGGCCGGGCTTGAGCGGTCGGGTACCTTGTGAGGTGCGTTGCTTCGCCTGATGCGCGTGCGAGCCGCCCCCGTAGTAACCGGCGATCTGGCGCTTGAGCGCCACGATCCCCCACCACGAAGCGGCGACGATCAGACCGACAAGCACAACCGGAAGCCACGGGAACGGACGCGGACGCGGGCGACGCCTCGGCCTCCGGCGTCGAGTTGCCATATCGTACGCACGTTCGGAACCGGCGCGCGCGCGCCCTCGTGGAGTGCTAGAGCGACGTGGTCGGCAGCGTGGTGGCGTCGCTCGCCGGCAACGGCTGTGCCGTGGGTGCGTTTCCCGGCGTGACGTCCTTCGGCATGAGAATGCTCGGCAGCGTCAACCCGCTAAGCGCGTGCACGACGATGTCGAGCCTGCGGGCGGCGAGCTCTTTGCCGTTGGGATCGTAGATGCGAACTTCGATGTACTTCGTTCCGGACAGCGCCACCGCGGCGCCGTTGATCGGGAAGGTGTAGTCGCGGTCCATCGTGGTGGTCCGGCCGCTTTGGTCGATCTTCTCTTTCTGGCTGAGCAGCAACGAATTGTTCGCGTTGTACACGGCGAACTGCACGTTGTCGAACGGCACTGTGCCGAAACCATGCGTGACGACGTGGGCGTGGATCGTCGCTTTCGTGTCCAACAGGCCGACGACGATGGGATTGGGCGTCAAGTCGAGCTGCACTGATTGGAACGGGTTGCAGCCCGCCACCGCAAGCGCAAACGCCGCGACGCCGGTGGCAAGGACGATTCGAGTTCTCATGTCACCATTGTAACGGACTCGGGGTGCCAAAAGTGACCGGCCGCGGCTGGGATTTCCCTTAGAGCGAGGCTGGCGTGTCGGGCGCGCTCGACGGCTCGGCACAGCCGCGGCTGAACAGCCACAAGAAATTGAGCATGATCAGGTTAGCGACGATGCTCGAGCCGCCGTACGAGAAGAACGGCAGCGTGATGCCGGTCAACGGCAGCAGCCCCACCACCCCGCCGACGATCACGAACACCTGAATGCCCAGCGTGGCCGAAAAACCCGTGGCCAGCAGCATGGTGAAGCGATCGGCCGCCGCGAACGCGATGCCGAAGCCGCGCACGACCAAGACCGTGTAGAGCGCGATCAACGCCAAGCCGCCGATCAATCCGAACTCTTCGGCCCACGCCGCAAAGGTGTAGTCGGTCGCGGCATCCGGAATGAACCCGGGATGCCCTTGATGATACCCAGTTCCCAGCAACCCACCGGCGGCCAGCGAGAAGAATCCCTGTTCTGCCTGGTAGCCGCGGCCCAGCGGATCGTTCCATGGATCTAGCCACACGCCGATGCGCGTCTGCACGTACGGCAAGTTGTGGACGGCGAACCACGCGCCCAGCGCGAACACGATCAGAAAAGCGATGACGATGTCGAGGCGGCGCGCCGCGACGTACAGCATCACCAAGAAGATGCCCAAGAACAGCGCCGCCATCCCGACATCGTGCTGCAGCACGAGCGTGACGATGGATACTCCCCAGCCAAGCACGAGCGGCAGCATGAGCCGCGTGTAGCGGCCGATCTCTGACCAGCGCACGGCGGCGATCTCCTCGCCCTTATCGGCCAGATACGCCGCCATGAAGAACACCATGAACAGCTTGATGCCCTCGACCGGCTGTGCGTTGAACGGCCCGATGTGGAACCACAAGCGCGCGCCGTTGACCTCCTGGCCGAAATAGTGCAGCGCCACGAACAGCGCGAGCGACACCAGCACCCACGGGTAGGTGACGTGCGCGAGCTTGCGATACTGCACGAAGAGCCGCTGGCCGAGGACCACGATCGCCAAGCCGGCGATGAGCGACCCGGTCTGGTGGCGTCCGAGATATGGATCGATCCGACTGATCTCGAGGATGCCCAAGGCGCAGATGGCGGCGACGATGGGAATGATGACGCGATCGTGCTCGACCGCGTCCGGCGGCGTCGCCTGCCAGACGACGAACAATGCGCCCGCGAGGATCAGCATCCACCACGGATACCAGCCGTTGAGCGGCAACAGCAGGGCCAAGCCGATCGCCGCCAGGACCAGCACGACGATCAAGGGCATGAGGGAGCGGAGCGGGGCCGGCGCGGCCGCCCAGCGTGCTGCTACATCCACCTAGTGTCGGGGTTGCGCGCGCAGGTAGTCGTCGGCGGCGCTCGGCCCACGCACCCGCACGCCAGACTCGAGCTCGTGCTGCGCGGCTGGCGGCAAAGACTGTGCCGTCACATCGTAGGTTTTCCGCGTCACGTGCAGTGGAACGCCATAGACGCTCGCTGGTGAGCCTGCGTACAGGACGACCTTGCCTGTCTCGTCGGTGGTCAGATACAGATGGCCGTCGCTAAACCACCACGCGATGATTCCCGCGGCCGCGATGATGAGCAGCGCCGCGGCGACGAGCAGCGTCGCCCGAAGCGTAAAGCGGCGCCGCGGTGCGCGCGCCTGATCCGCCGCCGAGCCGTGCACCGTCGCGTCGCGAGCCAGCAATACCGTGGCGTTGTCGGCGCCGCCCGCGATGCGTGCAAGCGCGACGACGCGCTGCGCGCTCGCGTCGGCGCTGTCGCGGTTGGTCAGTGCCGGCTGCAGATCGGCGAGCGGCACGGCGCGATGCGCGCCGTCCGTCAACAGCGCGATCGCATCGCGTTGGTGCAGCGTGTAGTGCGAGACTTTCGGAGCGACCGCCACCGCGTCTTCGATGCCCAACGCGCGCATGAGCAGCGGGCGCGACGAGCGCCCCTTGCCCGGCCGAGGCGTGCGGCCGCCGCTGCGCACCAGCTCGGGCACGATCGACTCGTCGTTGGTCAGCGCGACGAGCTCGTTGCGGCGCAAGAGATAAGCGCGCGAGTCGCCGATATGCGCGATGAAGGCCTGATCGTTGATGATGAGGACGGCCGTGCACGTCGAGGCGGTCGTGACGCAGTCGTCGCTGCCGCCGCCGAGCCGGTAGAGCCGGTCGTTCGCCTCGGTGAAGGCGCTCACCAAGAGCTGGCGGACATCGGTGGGGCTCAGCGTGCGGGAGGGGAACGTGGCGCGGCGCAATTCGCGGCGCACCGCATCGCGGACGGTTTCGAGCACGAGCGTCGCCGCCGGCACGCCATGGGCGCGACCGAATCCATCTGCCACGGCAAGCAGCGTGACGTTCTTATGGAGCTGCTCTGCGCTCCAAGCGTCTTCGTTCGACCGCTGCCCCGCGCCGACGTCGGTGGCTACGCCGACCTCCATCGAAACCGCTTCCTATCGGAGCGCGCTAGACATCCTCATGAGATGGCGCTCCTAGGTAGACTATTTGGTTGGTTCCCAAACCAATCCTGTCCCCGCGGCGCAGCGGCGCCATGCCGTCCAGGCGCTTGCCGTTGAGCAAGGTTCCATTGGTGGAATCGAGGTCCTCAATGGTCGCGACGCCCTCGGCCACGTGCAGCCGGGCGTGCATCTTCGAGACGCTAGCGTCGTCAAAGGCGATGTCACAATCGCGCCCTCGTCCCAGCAGGCAGCCGTCGCGAGCCTCAAGCGTATCGGCTCCCTGGCCCGGCCGCTGGACTCGCAAGACCACGGCGTCGCTGTGTTCGGGCTGGTCGACCTGCTGCGCGGCGGCCGGTGAACGAAATGCCCACAGCGCCAGCGCCAGCGCGCCGAGCGCCATGGCCAGCGATTCCCATCGTACTGCGAGCGCATCTTGGATCATCGTGGCGCGCGTTCGAGCATCGCGTAGAAGAATCCGTCGGCGCCGTTGATGCCTGGCTCACTCAATACGCCGCCGTCCGCGTGTGTGACGCCGGACGCATCGGGCAACGCGAGCGGCCGGGCGCGCCACTCTTGGTTGCCACGCAGGAACGCGTCGACGACATCCTCGTCCTCGGTCCGCGCGGTCGAACAGGTCACGTACAGCAGGCGGCCGCCCGGACGCACGTTGCCCGCGGCATGTGCCAGCACGTCACGCTGGATGGCGCCGAAGCGCACCGGATCGCCTGGGTCCTTGCGCCAGCGCGCGTCTGCGCGGCGTCCGAGAATCCCTAGACCCGAACATGGCGCGTCAACAAGTGCGGCGTCCGCGCCCGCCTCGATGCCGGTCGCATAGTCCGCGCGAGCGTTGGCGCGGATCACGGCGATCGGCGTGGCCAGACGAGCGGTGCCGGCCTGCAATGCCTTCAATTTGGTGGCGTCGTCGTCGACCGCGACGATGCGCCCACGACCGCTCATGCGCGCTGCGATCATGCCTGTCTTCACGCCGCGTCCCGCGCACACGTCAAGAATCGTCTCGCCTGCTTTCGGATCCAGGAGCTGCACGGCGAACTGGCTCTCTTCGCTTTGCACAGTGAGCCGGCCGTCCGCGATATAGCGTTCGAAGACTTTGCGGTCACCGCGCGATGCGTTCTCGATGACGATGCATTCGGGAATGCCGAGCTGGCCGTAGGCGGTCTCAAATCCCGCCTGCTCGAGCGCGTTGCGCGCTTGCGCATCGGTCCATTGCGACAAGTCCGTGCGCAGCGCGCGCCGCGGCGGCCCATTGATGCCGGCCCCGATGCGCACCGCCTCGTCGAAGCCGAATCGGTCGATGAACGATTGCGCGATCCAGTCGGGCAACGAAGCGTACAGGCCCAACGCAACCGCGCCGCCTTCGGGAGCGGGCAGCGGCGGTTGCGGACGCTCGCGGCTCAGGCGGCGCAGCACCGCATTGGTTGTTGAGGCCAGGCCGGCATGTCCGAGCCGGCGCGCGAGCGCGACGCTTTCGTCGACGGCGCTGTGGACCGGCACGCGCTCGAGATACAGGATCTGATATGCGCCCAGCAGCAGCACCCACTGCAACAAGCGGTCGAGTTTGTCGAACGGTTTGTTCAGGCAGGTCTGCACCGCCCATGCGAGAGTGCGACGACGTTTCAGCGTGCCATGGGCGAGTTCGGTGGCAAAGGCGCGATCGCGCCCGTCAAGGCGGGCTTCAACAAGCATGCGGTCCAGCGTTGCGGATGCGTCGCCGCCTTGCATAAGCGCTCGAAGCGCGACTTCGCGCGCGGTCATCGCAGGCTGCGCGCGAAATCGGCGCCGCGCATCGGCGGCTTGCCCGCTGGCACGACGCGCAACAATCGCAGCGCGCCGGACCGGCACGCGATGAGCGGGCCGTCGCCGTCCAGCGAAAGCAGATCGCCCGGCGCGGCGAGCGCGTCGTGCGCGCCGTCCTCGGTGCGCGCTTGCAAGACTTTGACCCGCTGACCGCCGACCTCAAGCCATGCGCCGGGCTTGGGGCTCAGCGAGCGAACCACGTTGACGCTGCGGGAAGCGTCATCAAGGGCAAGACGAAGATCGTCTTTTGCGATTGGGCGTGTGAACGTCGCTTTCGTCTCGTCTTGTGCGACTCGACCGAGCGTTCCGGCTGCGAGCGCACCAAGCGCAGAGCGCAGCAGGCCCGCGCTCACTTGCGCCAAGCGGTCGTGCAGCGATTCGAAGTCATCGTCGGGATTGATCGCGACCGTCTCGGCCAGCGCGATGTCGCCTGCGTCCATTCGTTCCGACATCCAGATGATGCTCACACCGGTCGCGGACAACCCGTCGCGCAGCGCCGCTTGGATCGGCGTCGCGCCGCGATACTGCGGCAACAGGCTCGGGTGCACGTTAAGCGCGCCGAGCGCCGGCACGTTCAGCAGCGCGCGCGGCAAGATCTTCCCGTACGACGCGGTCACGAGCACGTCAGGCGCAAGCACAGCCGCGGCCTCGCACAATACAGCGTCGAGCTTTTCTGGCGTGAACACCGGCATGCCGGCGCCGGCAGCGGCGATTCTGACCGGAGTCGGCGTCAACTTCAAACCGCGACCGGCGGGCCGATCAGCTTGGGTGTAGACGGCGATGACGTCATGGGCGCGCCCGATTTCGAGAAGACTCGGCACCGCGAACGCGGAGCTGCCGAAGAAGATGACGCGCAAGCGGCGCGCGGGCTGCTCAGATGCCGACGTTGCGAAGAGCTTCTTCTTCTTTCTCCGGTTTTTCCGCCTCTACGGGCAGCGCATCCCGGATGTTGGTCGCTTTGTCGAGGATCAGCACACCGTCGAGGTGGTCGACCTCGTGCTGGAAGCAGCGCGCCAACCATCCCTCGGCGCGCAGCGTGAACTTCTTGCCGTTGCGATCGAGCCCGCTCACGGTGCACGCCGTCGCCCGCACGACGTCGCCGAGTTTGCCCGGAATCGACAGACAGCCTTCGACGGCTTCTTCTTCGCCCTCAAAATCGCTGAGCACCGGATTGACGACCGCGTAAGGCGTCTCGTCCTCGCCGCCGAGATGGACGACGATGATGCGCTTGCCGATCCCGACCTGCGGCGCCGCCAGCCCGATGCCCGGCGCGGCGCGCATGGTCGCGAACATATCGTCGATGAGCTGCTGGGTGAGCGGCAGCTTCAACTCAAGGTTGGTGACCTTCTTAGCGACCTTGTGCAGAATGGGGTCGGGCTCGAAGATGATGCGTCTGATGTAAGCCATGCACCAACTACAAGATGTATTGCGAGAGGTCTTGGTCCTTCACAATGTCCGCGAGTCGCTCCTCCACGTACTCCGCGTCGACGACGATCGAGCCACCGCGCTCCGGGGCGTCGTAACTGACGCCTTCGAGCACTCGCTCGAGCATCGTGTGCAGCCGGCGCGCGCCGATGTTCTCGGTCTGTTCGTTGACCAGCGTCGCCAATCGCGCGATCGCGTCGATGCCGTCGTCGGTGAACGTCAGGGTGACTGCGTCGGTCGCCAGCAGTTGCCGGTATTGCTCGATGAGCGCGTTCTTCGGCGCGGTGAGGATGGTCACGAAATCGTCTTTGGTCAGGCTGCCGAGCTCGACGCGGATCGGAAAGCGGCCCTGAAGCTCGGGGATGAGATCGCTCGGCTTGCTGACGTGGAAAGCGCCGGCGCCGATGAACAGCACGTGGTCGGTCTTGACCGGCCCGTGCTTGGTGAGTACGGTCGAACCTTCGACGATCGGAAGGATGTCGCGCTGCACGCCCTCGCGCGACACGTCGGGCCCGCCGCCCTGATGGCTGGGACCGGCGATCTTGTCCATCTCGTCGATGAAGATGATGCCGTCTTGCTCTGCGCGGCGCACCGCTTCGCGCTTGAGCGAATCGTTGTCGATCAGTTTGGCCGCTTCTTCTTGCGTGAAGATGTTCTTGGCCTCGGCGACCGTGACGCGGCGCTTCGAACGTTTCTTGGGCAGCATGGAACCGAGCAGATCGTTCATGTTGCCGCCCATCTCTTCCATCTGCGGGCCGCCGAAGGTCAACACCGTCTGCGGCTCTTCGATATCGATCTCGATGATGCGCACGTCATAAAACCCGCTGCGCAGTTCGCTCTTGACCCGTTCGCGGCGCTGCTCAAGCTCGTCGGTGCGCGACTGCGGCGGCGCCTCGGGCACCGCGCGCGAGCCTCCCTGCCCGCTGAGCATCGCCGACAGAGCGGAGAACGGCGTCGAGCCATCGCCGGACGGCATGCGCGTCGACGGGTCGATGATATCCGCCAGACGATCGAGCGCCGCTTCCTGCGCGGCCGCGCGCGTCTCTTCGATGCGTTCGGCGCGGACCGTGCGTATCGAGGCTTCAACGAGGTCGCGGACCATCGACTCCACGTCGCGCCCGACGTAGCCGACCTCGGTGTACTTGGTAGCTTCGACTTTGATGAACGGCGCGCCGACCAGATTCGCCAGTCGCCGCGCGATCTCGGTCTTACCGACGCCGGTGGGGCCGATCATGAGGATGTTCTTGGGGATGACCTCGTCGCGCATCTCGCCGCTGAGCATGTTGCGGCGGTAGCGATTGCGCAGCGCCACCGCGACGGCGCGCTTGGCGTCGGCCTGCCCAACGATGTAGCGGTCCAGCTCGGCGACGATGCGGGACGGGGTAAGTGTTTTAGGATCCATGGGAAATCTATCAATTCGACGTCGCCGGAGCACGCCCTCCGCTACGTCCGACTAGGTCCCGCGTCCGGTCACATCGCGCCGGGATGTTCCTCGGTGGCCCACACCTTGGACGGATCGGTTTCGAACGGCCACACGTGCACCATCCAATTGTAGATGACCGGTTTGAACGTGCCGCCGGCGGCCGCGCATGCCTGCGCGGTCGTGATGGAACCCTGCAGGCCGAACTGCGCATTCGGTCCGGTCCATGCGACGCGCTGGCCCGACGACGGCATGCACAGATTGGTGTGGAGATGCCAGGTGGCGACGCTGAGCGGCACGCGCTGGTCGAGCTGGTCGTCGGTCGCCTTTTCCGGGGCGGTATACATCGCGCCCTCAAGTTCGTAGCCGCCCGCCACGCGCTTGTACATCAACGACGTCGGCCGCGCAGGATCGAACGAGAACACGTTGGCAGCGGCATTCGCCCAGTTGGTGAAATGATACATCGGCTGCGGGATCTCGGGATGGAACTGGACGTACCCGGCAGCCACGGCGGCCCGATAGTCTTTGAACGGTGCGATCGCCGTGCGCAGCGTGGCGAGGATTTGATCGGCGCGCTGTTGGTCGGCGGCGTTGGCTGTTCGGTGCGCCGTCATGAGCATGTGGCCGCCGTGCTCCATGTGCCCGTCGTCCATCATCTGCATGGACTCCATCGTCGCATTCGATGCGGGCGGAGCCGACGGGGCGGGGGACGACGCGGTCATACCGTCCATGCCCGCCATGTTCTGCATCGCGACCATGTGCATCGACGCCGCGTGCGTGGCCATATCGCACGAGTCGCTGCACGGATCGCCGGCGCGCGCACCGTCGGGGGCGATCGCGAGACATGCAGCCGCGATCGCCGAGATCGAAAGGACAAGCGTCAGTTTCGTCATGCTCTTCGTGCCTCCGCATTCATGGTACGGGCTAGCCGCCCTCCGGCAAAGAGAGAAAGTCTGTGGAACCGATTAGAACAAGGTGAAACCTGTGCTCGCGGGAATCTAATCCGCCACAGCATAGCGATCACGCATGTAGCGCGTTCTTCGGAACGCGCCTTTTTTGGGAGAGCCTCTCTTGAACGTCGTCGTACCCAAGGAGATCGCGCCAGGCGAAAACCGGGTCGCGCTCACGCCCGACGCCGCATCGCGGCTCGTCAAAGCGGGCAACGCCGTCATGGTCGAGCACGCAGCCGGCGATGCAGCCGGGTATCGCGACGCCGACTATGAGGCGGCGGGCGCCACCATCGTTCCGACTGCGTCCCAGACCTATGCCGGCGCGGGCCTCGTGGTCAAGGTCCAGCGGCCGCTGACGGACGGTCCCGATGAGCTCAGCCTCATCCCGCAAGGCGCTGCTCTGGTCGCATTCTTGCAGCCGCTGGCCGATCCGCAGTACGCGTCGAAACTTGCGCAGCGCAAGATCACCGGACTTTCGATGGAGCTGATCCCGCGCATCTCGCGCGCGCAGAGCATGGATGCGCTGTCGTCGCAGGCGACGGTCTCAGGGTATAAGTCGGTTCTGGTCGCCGCCGACGCGTTGCCGAAATTCTTCCCCATGCTCATGACGGCCGCGGGCACGGTGCCGCCGGCCAAAGTGCTCGTGTTGGGCGCCGGCGTCGCCGGGCTGCAAGCGATCGCGACCGCGCGCCGGCTCGGCGCGGTCGTCACCGGCTTTGACGTCCGCGCCGCCGTCAAAGAGCAGGTCGAGAGCCTGGGCGCGACGTTCTTGGGTTCGACGCCGAAAGACGCCGAGGGTGCAGGCGGGTATGCGAAGGAGTTGGCGGCAGACCAGCAGCGGCGCGACCAGGAGCTTATCGCGACGACCGCCGCGAGCATGGACGTCATCATCACGACCGCGCTTATCCCCGGACGGCGCGCGCCGATACTCATCACCGCGGCCGCCGTGCAGAACATGAAGCCGGGCTCGGTGATCGTCGATCTCGCCGCTGAAGCCGGCGGCAACTGCGAGCTGAGCGAACCTGGATCGACCGTGGTCAAGAACGGCGTGACCATCGCCGCGCCCACGAATCTTGCGAGCACGATGCCGCAGCACGCCAGCATGCTGTACGCCAAGAACGTCCTCGCGCTGCTCGCCCTGCTGATCAAGGACGGCACGCTGACGCTGGACATGAATGACGAGATCGCGCGCGGCGTGTGCGTCACGCGAGACGGCGAGATCGTCAACGAAGCGGTGCGCACGCGTTTGCAAGGAGCTGGTGCATGAGCGTCTATCTGATGATGCAGATCACCGTGTTCGTGCTGGCGGTCTTCGTCGGCTTCGAAGTGATCTCCAAGGTGCCGTCGATGCTGCACACGCCGCTCATGTCGGCGACCAACGCGATCCACGGCATCGTCGTCGTCGGCGCCATGCTCATCGCAGGAGCGGCGATCGGCGGCGTGGCGGGCCACGCGATCGGCTTAGCAGCCATGATCCTGGGTTCGATCAACGTCGTCGGCGGCTTCGCCGTCACCGAGCGCATGCTCGAGATGTTCAAAGGCAGGACGGAGAACCGGCCGCGATGACCGCAGAGCAGACCGTTCTTTCGCTCGCCTACCTCGTCACCGCGATCCTGTTCATCTTGGGCTTGAAGTTCTTGAGCTCGCCGCGCAGCGCGCGGACGGGCAACATCCTCGCCATGGCCGGCATGGCGATCGCGATCGTCGCGACCTGCTTCGACGCGAGCATCATATCGTGGACCGACATCATCATCGGCGCGGCCATCGGCGTGCCGATCGGCCTTGTGTCAGCGCGGCTAGTCAAGATGACGGCCATGCCGCAGATGGTGGCGCTCTTCAACGGCGCCGGCGGCGGCGCGGCAGCCCTGGTCTCAGCCGGCGAGTTCATCAAGCTGACCGCCGTGCAGCACATGGACAACATGTCCATCACGGTCCACCCGACGTGGGAGCAACTGTTGCCGATCGTGCTGAGCTCGATCATCGGGTCGGTGAGCTTCTCCGGCAGCATCATCGCGTTCGCGAAGCTGCAAGAGCTCATGACCGGCCGGCCGATCACGTATGCCGGTCAGCAGATCGTCAACGCGATCGTGCTGCTGGTCATGGTCGGCTTGTCCGCGTTCATGCTGATGGGCAACGTCTCGGTGCCGGTGTTCGCCGGCATCGTCGTGGCAGCGCTGGCGCTCGGCGTGCTCGGCGTGCTGCCGATCGGCGGCGCGGATATGCCGGTCGTGATCTCGCTGCTCAACTCGTTCACCGGCGTCGCCGTCGCCGTCACCGGCTTCGCGCTCAACAGCACGGTGCTGATCATCAGCGGCACCCTCGTGGGCGCCTCAGGTACCTTGCTCACGACCCTGATGGCGACCGCCATGAATCGCTCGCTCGCCAACGTGCTCTTCGGCGCGTTCGGCGCCGCGCCCAAGACCGGTGAAGCCGGACCAGCCGCGGCCGCGAGCGGCGCCACCGTACGCTCGGCAAGCGCCGAGGACGTCGCGACGCTGCTCGCCTACTCGCGCTCGGTCATCATCGTGCCCGGCTACGGCATGGCGGTCGCGCAGGCGCAGCACGCCGTGCGCGAGCTGGCCGCCAATCTCGAAAAGCGCGGCGTCGACGTGAAGTTCGCGATCCACCCGGTGGCCGGGCGCATGCCCGGACACATGAACGTGTTGCTGGCCGAGGCGAACGTGCCGTACGACCAGTTGCACGAGATGGACGAGATCAATCCGCAGTTCGAGGCAGCCGACGTGGCGCTGGTCATCGGCGCGAACGATGTCACCAACCCGGCGGCGCGCAACGTGCAGAACAGCCCGATCTACGGCATGCCGATCCTCGACGTCGACAAAGCCAAGAACATCGTCGTCCTCAAGCGTTCCATGGCGCCCGGGTTCGCGGGCATCGACAACCCGTTATATGAGAATCCCAAGACGATGATGCTCTTCGGCGACGCGAAGGACTCTGTGCAAAAGCTTGCGGCGGAAGTCGCCCAAGCCTAAGCCAATACGCGCTCGTAGCGATGGTCCGTGTGGCCGGGCATGTCGTCGCTCGGGCCTGTCCACACCCGTTTGAACCCAAGCGACTCAAGCAGCGCGATCGACGCCTGATTCTCGATATCGACGATCGCCTTTACGAGCGTGACGCCAAGGTCGCGCAGCGCGCGCTCGATGACCGCGCTACAAGCCTCTTTGCCGTAGCCTTGGCGCCAGTATGCGGGGAAGATGTCGTACCCGATCACTGCGGATTTGCCGTCCACCGTCGCTTGAACCAAACCCACGTAGGGCCCGTCCTTGCCGCGCACGGCCCAATTGAACCAGAGCTGCGAGCCGTCGCGGCCGACCGCCAGCCGCTCGAAGCGGCGCTCTAGGCCGGCTTCCGACTTCGGCGGACGTTGGGCTTCGTAGCGATATAACCGCTCGTCGCGCATCGGCTCGAAAAGAGCGCGCGCGTGCGAAGGCTTGAGCGGCTCGAGTCTGAGCCGCTCCGTGGCCAGCGCTAGATCAGCCACCTTACGTTCCGGCGCCGCTCGACGGCGGCGCGGGCCGCGCTTGAAGTCCGGCGTCGGCCATCGCTTTGAGCGATCGATACCAGTACAGCAGGGCGATCCAACCTGTTTGAATCGCATACATCACGAATGGTGCGATTATTGCGATGCCCACCGCCAGTGCTTGATTTCTTGTCGGCGCGACTAGGTGGTGCGCCACGAGCAGTTTCCAGGACACGATGACGACAAGATCGGGGATGAGGACCGCCAGCGCGATCGCGATGGTCGAGACGACGAGGAACAGAAACGTACGCCAGAAGCGGCCTGTCGTGAGCTCCCACGAGCGTCGAAGACCGACTTCAGCGGTCACCCCGTCCAAGGCGATCGCGGCCGGCGCCACCGAGAATTTCGTGCCGAAGTAGAATCCCGGCCACACGAGCGCGAGAAGCCCGAAGACCACGGCGAAGCAAGCGATGATATTGGCCAGCAGCAGACGTCCGACCGTGCCGGCCGTCATGCGATAGCCCGGGCTGATCGTGCGCACGGCGTTGGCGCCCGCGAAATACGCCCAGGGGATGGTGCATATGTTGAGCGCTAGCGCTCCGGTGCCTTGGGCGGCGCCAGCAGCGCTCACCACGACCAGGATCAGGACGACGGGCCAGGAGCCCACCGTCGCATACAGCGCCTCGTCGAACGCCCTGGCGAGCAGCGGTCCGAGACGCGGGTAGTCCGCGCGGACCTGCACGCTCACAGCGTCTCGATCGCGATATCGTCGTTCGTGTAGATGTCGATGCGCCCAGCGACCTGCAACGCTTCGCGCACGATGTCTTCTGCGCTTAGCGGAGTGTTCTTGATCAACGCCAGCGCGGCGGCTTGGGCGTACGGGCCGCCGGAGCCGATCGCGGCGATGTTATCGTCGGGTTCGACCACGTCGCCGGTGCCCGAAAGCACGAAGAGATGCTCGGTGTCGCCGACGATCAGCAGCGCCTCGAGGCGGCGCAAGTACCGATCCTGGCGCCAATCCTTGGCCAGCTCGACCGACGCGCGGGTGATGTTGCCGCGGAACTCTTGCAGCTTGGCTTCGAATTTGTCGAGTAGCGTGATGCCGTCCGCGGCTGAACCGGCGAAACCAGCAAGCACTTTGCCTCCGCCGACCGCGCGCACTTTGCGCGCGTGATGTTTCATGACGACTTTATCGAGCGTGACCTGGCCATCGCCGCCGATCGCGATGTGTCCATCGCGCAACACCCCGACGATTGTGGTTGAACGGATCATGCTACCTCGATGCCCGAGCTGTGCCCGGATGGTATGCCCGTCGACAGATCCCGGGCGATCGTATCGATCTCGGCCAGCGCGCGTTCGGCGAAAGCGCGCCGTCGTGCCTGCTTGTCCAGACGCGGCCCCTCGAGCTGCTCGAAATAGGCGAAGGTGACGTTTTGCGGTTGGAAGTCATGGCTCGTGCCATCGCGCAAGTACGCCAACAGCGCGCCGATCGCGGTCCGCGCCGGAGGCACGAACGGCCGCTCGTCCCCTTTCGCCCGGCGCGCGGCGTTGATCGCGGCGACGATGCCCGTGGCGGCGGCCTCGACGTAGCCCTCGCAGCCGGTCACCTGCCCCGCCAAGAAGACGTGCGGTGCGGCGCGCAAACGCAAGTCCTCGGCCAGCACGCGCGGCGCGTCGACGAACGTGTTGCGATGCATCACCCCAAGTCGCAGCCACTCGGCTTCATGCAGACCCGGCAGTTTGCCGAGGGCGCTCTTCTGCGCCGGCCAGGTCAAGCGGGTTTGGAATCCGACGAGATTGTAGGCCGTCCCCGCCGCATTCTCACGGCGCAGCTGGACGACCGCATATGGGCGCTTGCCGGTGCGCGGATCCACCAAGCCGACCGGCTTGAGCGGACCAAAACGCAGCGTGTCCTCACCGCGCCTGGCCATCTCTTCGACCGGCAGGCACGCCTCGAAGTACGGGATCTTGCCGCTCGCGTCCGCCTCGAAGCCGTGCGGCTCGTGTTTGTCGCCGTCCACCAGGTCGCGCACCAGTTGGCGATATTGCATCTGGTCGAGCCCGATGTTGAGATAATCAGCGCCGTCGCCCTTGCCGTAGCGCGAGGCCTCGTACATCTGCGAGCGGTCCAGCGAATCGGCGGCCACGATCGGCGACGCCGCATCGAAATAGTGCAATTGCGGCCCGCATAGCCGCGTCAACTCCGCAGCGAGCGCCGGCGATGCGAGCGGCCCGCACGCGACGATCGTCAACCCGCCGTCAGGAATAACGCGCACCTCTTCGCGCCGCACGTCGATGAGCGGATGTTCGGCGATCCTACGTTCGACGTGGTCGGCAAACCGCTCGCGGTCGACCGCGAGCGCGCCGCCCGCGGGCACGGAGGTCGCACGCGCCGACTCGATGATGAGCGAACCGAGGCGCCCCATCTCTTCTTTGAGCAGCCCGACCGCGTTTTCCAGCGAAGCCCCACGTAGCGAGTTGCTGCACACCAGCTCGGCGAGCCGCCCGCTGACGTGCGCGCCGGTCTGCACGTGCGGGCGCATCTCGTACAGCGTCACGGGGACGCCCGCATGCGCGAGCTGCCACGCCGCTTCCGAACCTGCAAGTCCTCCGCCGATGACGGTCACACCCTGCGACATCATGGGCACCATTCGGTCATGACGCTGCAGCGCCCCGCAACGTCAAGAGCAGTCGAATAAATTCGACCGCTCCACCGACGATATGGCGGTGCGGGGTTAGGCGGAGCGCTTTTCCTGTTCGGGTTCGAGGATGTGACCGGACGAGACGCCGTTGCCGGAGGTGGACGCCTCGAGCGGCGCTTCAAAGCCGTGATCGTGATGCGCATCGTTGCTGCACACCACGCGGCCGCCGTTGCGGCCCCACTTGCGCACCAGGAACGCACCGCACTCTTTGCACGCCGAGCCTTGGATCGGCGGATCCCAGGCCACGAAGTCGCACGCCGGGTACTTCTCGCAGCCGAAGAAGATGCGCCCCTTCTTGCTCTTGCGCTCCAAGATGCGCCCGCCGTCGCGCGGGCAGATGACGCCCGAGTCCTTCACGATCGGCTTGGTCGTCTTGCACTCCGGATAGCCCGTGCACGCGATGAACTTGCCGAAGCGTCCGTTCTTGATCTTCATCGGCCGGCCGCACGCGGGGCAGGTCTCGTCGATCTCTTCTTCCACGATCTCGATCTTCGGGAAGAACTCTTCGGCGCGCGCCAGATCTTTGGAGAACGGCGCGTAGAAGTCGTGCAGCAGCGACACCCAGTTATCGTTCTTCTCCTCGACGCGGTCCAGGCGCCGCTCCATCTCGGAGGTGAACGTCTCGTTGAAGATGTCCGGGAAAAACTCGACCAGCACGTCGTTGACGATGATGCCGACCGGCGTCGGCGAGAAGCGGCGCTGTTCGAGCTTGGCGTAGTGGCGCTGGATGGTGTCGACGATCGTCGCGTACGTGCTCGGGCGGCCGACGCCTTTCTCTTCCAGCGTCTTGACCAGCGAGGCTTCCGTGTAACGGGGCGGCGGCTCGGTCCAGTGCTGCGCCTTCATGATGGCACGCAGGTCCATCGCCTGGCCCTCTTCCACCGGCGGCAAGTGCTTCTTGCGCTCGTCTTCTTCGGTCGCGTCCTCATCGGGCGACTCTTCGTAGATCTTCGTATAGCCGGCGAACTTGAGCACGGTGCCGGTCGCGCGCAGGCCGCAGCCGTCGGCGGCGATCTCGACGGTCGTCTGATCGTAGACCGCGGGCGCCATCTGGCTCGCGACGAAGCGTTCCCAGATGAGACGATAGATACGCAGCTGCGACGGATCCAGGAACGGCTTGAGCTTCTCGGGCGTGCGGTTGGCATCGGTCGGCCGGATGGCCTCGTGCGCGTCCTGCGCATCCGCGGATACCTTGAACTGTTTGCCGTTGTGATACTCCGCGCCGAACGTCTGGTTTATGTACTCGCGCGCCTGATCCATCGCCTGACCCGACAGCCGCGTCGAGTCCGTGCGCATGTACGTGATGAGGCCGGTCGTGCCTTCCTCGCCGACGTCGACGCCTTCGTAGAGCCCTTGCGCGATCTGCATCGTGCGGCGTACGCGCATCTTGAGGCGGCGCGATGCCTCCTGCTGCAGCGTGCTCGTGGTGAACGGCGCTGACGGCGAACGACGCACCTCGCGCGTCTTGACGCTGCTGACGCTATAGGACGCTTTCGCCAAGCGCGCTTCCAAGCGCGTGGCGTCTCCTTCATTGGGTATGTCGAATTTGTCGAGCTTCTTACCGTCGACGCTGACGAGATCAGCAACCAGCGTGTGTTCGGCGTCGTGGTGGCCGTGCGGCCATAGCCGCGCCGAAACGGTCCAATACTCGCGCGGTTTGAACGCGTCGATCTCGCGCTCGCGATCGACGATGAGCTTGACCGCGACCGACTGCACGCGGCCGGCCGACAGCCCGCCTTGGATCTTGCGCCACAACATCGGCGAGATCTTATAACCGACCAGGCGATCGAGGATGCGGCGCGCCTGCTGCGCGTCGACGCGGTCCATATTGATCGCCCCGGAATGCTTGAGCGCCTCGGTGACGGCGCTCTTGGTGATCTCGTGGAGTTCGATGCGCCGGGGTTCCGGCAGCTTGAGCACCTCGGCCAGGTGCCAGGCGATGGCTTCGCCCTCCCGGTCGGGGTCGGTCGCTAAGTAGACATGGGACGCTTTTTTGACCGCGGAGCGCAGGTCTTTGATGACCGGGCCCTTGCCCTTGATGGTGACGTAGGTGGGCTTGAAGTCAAGGTCGACGTCGACGCCGAGCCGGCTCTTAGGCAGATCCCGAACGTGGCCGACCGAGGGCAAGACCTGATAGCGAGAACCGAGGAACTTCTTAAGAGTGCGAGCTTTGGCCGGCGATTCGACGATGATGAGGGATTTTGACAATAGTGCTCCGATGTCGCGCGGTCCGGGACAGCCCGGACAGTCGCTCAAACGTTCCCTACTATACACCACCCCGTCAAGGCCGTCAAATACGGGACGCGGTTTGTGAGCCGTTTACGCTCGAGCCGGCGCACCCGGGCGCATGAAGCCAGCGTACGCGAGCAACACGCCCGACAGTATGTGGATCCACGGATCATTGCCGCCCAACGGCACGATGCCGAAGCCCGTCGGGAAGAAAAATCCGAGCAGTCCCAACAGGATCAGCGCGACGCCGGCGATCTGGCAGTAGGCGACGGCGCGCGACTCGTCACTTGCCGCCCACAGCCCCCAAAAACCGAGCGCGAGATGCACGGTATTGTGGACCAGGTTGATGTCCGCGCCCAGGCCGAGCAGCGTGCTCGGCGCCATGCCGAGCGTTCCGCCGATACCGGGGATGAAGCCGGCGACGCCGACGATCGTGTAGATGACGCCGAAGATGAGAGCGAAAGCCTTTGCCACGCTCTTAGACAGTCGGGACAGCCGCCCCGGCGGTGCGTTTGGTGATGTCGGGCTGCTCGCCGCCGAGTTCTTCCACTTTGTGGCACGCGACGCGATGCGCGCCATAGTCCCTGAGCAGCGGCTCTTCGATGAAGCAGCGCTCGTACGCGATCGGGCAGCGCGTGTTGAAGCGGCATGCCTTGGGAGGATTCACCGGCGAAGGTATGTCGCCGGTCAAGATGATCCGCTCGCGCCGCGCTTCGACGCGTGGGTCCGGAATCGGGATCGCCGACAGCAGGGATTGCGTGTAGGGATGCAGCGGCCGCTTATAGAGCTCGTCTTGGTCCGCCAGCTCGACGAGCTTGCCGACGTACATCACCGCGACGCGGTCGGAGATGTGGCGCACGACCGACAGGTCGTGGGCGATGAACAGATACGTCAGGCCCAATTGCTGCTGCAGATCCTGCAGCAAGTTGACGACCTGCGCTTGGATCGACACGTCAAGGGCCGACACCGGCTCGTCGGCGACGATGAACTTGGGGTTGACCGCGAGCGCGCGCGCGATGCCGATGCGCTGGCGCTGGCCGCCGGAGAACTCATGCGGGTACCGGTTGGCGTGGTACGGCGCGAGCTTGACCGTGCGCAGCAGTTCGTTGACCCGCTGCTCTTGCTGCTGCTTGCTCGGATGCGGCTGCCCGCCGATGCCGTGGATCTGCAGCGGCTCGGCGATGATGTCGCCGACCGTCATGCGCGGGTTGAGGCTGGCGTACGGATCCTGGAAGATGATCTGCATCTTGCTGCGCAGCGTGCGCATGTTCGGCGCGTTGCGGTCCCACAGCGGCGGCGATTGCGGCAGCCCGGTGATGTCCTCGCGCTCGAAGAAGATGTGGCCGCCGGTCGGCTCGAGCAGCCGCAAGATGCACCGTCCGATCGTCGTCTTGCCCGAACCCGACTCGCCGACCAGGCCCAGCGTCTCACCCGGCTTGATCGCGAACGACACGTCGTCGACCGCCTTGACGTCGGCCACGTGGCGCGAGAACACGCCGGCGGTGATAGGGAAGTACTTCTTGACGTTGCGGACCTCGACAATCGCGTTCGGGTCCGGCTCGGGAGATGCGGCGAGGGCCCCGTCGGTCGTGGCAACGGGCTGGGCGTCAGCCACGCGCGGCCTCCTTGGCGGCGGCGCTCGCGAACTTGAGGCGCTCGGCCTCGGCGCGGATCTTCAGCGCGGGCTCTTCATTATATAGCGTGCAGCGCGCCACGTGGCCGCTGCCGAAGTCGATGGTCGGCGGCGGGATGGTGGCGTGGTCGGGCAGCGCGTAGGGACAGCGCGGCGCGAACGCGCAGCCGGCCGGCAGGCGCAGCAGATTGGGCGGTTGCCCTTCGATCGGGACGAGGCGGCGGCGTCCCCCTTCATCGAGGCGCGGCAGCGAATCGAGCAATCCCAAGGTGTACGGGTGCTTCGGCTCGGCGAAGATCTGTTCGGTCGTTCCGTATTCGACCATGTTGCCGCCGTACATCACGAGCACTTTTTCGCACACCTCGGCCACCACGCCCAGATCATGCGTGATCATGATGATCGCCGAGTTGAGGCGCTTTTGCAGATCGTTCATGAGGTCGAGGATCTGCGCTTGGATGGTGACGTCGAGCGCGGTGGTCGGCTCGTCGGCGATGAGCAGCTCGGGATCGCACGACAACGCCATGGCGATCATCACGCGCTGGCGCATGCCGCCCGAGAACTGGTGCGGATAGGACTTGATGCGTTTTTCCGGCTCGGGGATGCGCACCAGCTCGAGCATCTCGATCGCGCGCTTGTACGCCTCGGCGCGGCTTTTGTGCTGGTGCTGCTGAATCGTCTCCATGATCTGATCGCCGACCGTCAACACCGGGTTGAGGCTGGTCATCGGATCTTGGAAGATCATCGCGATCTTGTTGCCGCGGATCTGGCGCATCTGCGACTCGCCGAGCTTGAGCAGATCCTGGCCGTTGAAAAGGACCTCGCCCTTCTCGATCCTGCCCGGCGGCATCGAGATCAAGCGCATGATCGAGAGCGCGGTGACGCTCTTGCCCGAGCCCGACTCGCCGACGATGCCCAACGTCTTGCCCGGCTCGATGTCGAAGGACAGTCCGTTGACCGCGCGGACGACACCGTCGTCGGTCGAAAACGTGACCTCGAGGTCCTTGACGGACAGCAGCGGCATTATTGCGTGCGGGTGACGACGAAGAACGCGACCGCGAGGATGATCCAGGCGTAGGCGGTGATCGAAGTGATGCGCGTGATCTGCTGATCGAGGCCCAGCCGCCCATGATACGCGGCCTCGGCGCGGCCGCCGATGCTGCCCGACAGACCTTCGGTCTTGGTCGTCTGCGCCGACATCAGCGCGATGAGGGCGACCGTCGCGATGAGGAAAAGGATCTGCAGGGCGTCGAGCACCCAAGGATATTGGCCCGCTAGGGTCTGGTGGAAGACCACGTTGGTCGGGGCGGGTGGAATCGTGCCCACCGGGATGGGCGTCGGCGCCGAAGCGGCTGGTGCCGCCAGCAGCGCATACACGATGGCTAGCAAAGGATCAGGTACTCCTGTTGTGTAGCAGCGGATTCTTGAACCCGCCAACTCAAGAAGGCTTCGCTTGGGTTCGGCTGTCCCGCGCATGCTCCCTGTCCGCGCGTACGAGAAACTCGCTGACGTAGGGCTCGATGACATCGAGTCCGCGGCCCACGGTCATCAGATGCTGACCTTCGTCGAACACGACGATCTCGCGCTTGAGACTGCCGACCGACGCGTCGATCAGCGCCGCGTTGGCGAACGGCACCGTCATGTCGCGCGCGCTATGGAGGACGAGCAGCGGGCAATGGACGTCGGCGAGGCCGGCCCGAACCTGCGTCACAACCGATAGAAACGTCCGCACCGCTGAGGCCGGTACGGTCGGGTAGCCGATGCCGCCGAAATACGCGTTGAGGTTGACGGGCAGATGCACGCTCGCCCGGTGGCGCGCGACCAGGTGCACGCCGCCGTAGACGTGCGACGGCATTCTCACCGGCGCGCTGATCGTGACCACCGCGGCCGGCGCCCTGTGCTGCGCGATGTACAACCCGAGCGCGCCGCCCATCGAAAGTCCGATGACGTAGACGCGTTCGCGCTCGCGTGCGAGCCGATCGAACTGTGCCAGCGCCGTCGTGAAATAGTCCGCGTCCGTCACGGTCTCGAGCTCGCGCACGTCGCCGCGATGACCTGGCAGGGCAGGGGCGGTGACGTCATATCCCCACGCGTTCAGGCGCGCGCCCAGCTCGCGCACCTCATCCGTGCTGCCCGAAAAGCCGTGCAGTAGCAGCACCGCTCGATCGCCGCCCGGCAGCTCGAAGGAGTCGAACGAACGCTTGCGAGGGGTCACTTTACAGCGCTTCGCACCGGCAGGTATAATGACACTCATGCAGCAGAAGGTGCGCGTCGCCGGCGGTACTGAGACCATCGTCGTCGGCATGCGCGGTCATCGCGCTGCCGTCGAGTTCGCCAAGGCGCTGTCGACGATCTTCAACCCCTTCTTGTGCGCGTCCGCGTTGTTCATCATCGTCTCTCACGCGTTCTCTGTTTCGACCAAAGAGTTCTGGGTCTTGTCGGCGCTGTCCGTCACGATCTACACGGTGGCGCCGCTGGCTTGCCTGCTGTTCTTGTACGTCACCGGACGCATCTCCGATTTCGACATGTCCGATCGCTTCGAGCGCGAGAAGATATTCCTTATCATCGTCGCGATCGATCTGATCGCCGCGCTCGCATACACCGTCGCTCAAGTGCCGGTGCAGATCATCGCCATCGCGTGGGGCTACTGGGCGACGGCGCTGGTGACCATGGTGATCACGCGCTATTGGAAGATCAGCACGCACGCCTTCGGCATCGCAGGACCCTTCGCCATCATGTTCTTGCTCTTCCGGCTGCAACCGCTGCCGTACGTGCCGCTCGTGCCGCTGGTCTGTTGGGCGCGCGTCTACCTGCGCGCGCATACGGTCGCGCAGGTCCTCGCCGGCGTGCTGTTAGCGATCGCCTCCACGCTGGTCTTCTTCCGCCTTTTCCATCTGCTGTAGGAGCCCGTTGCCCGCTGCGTGTGCCGATTTCGTGGCGCGCAGTTCGACGTGCGCGAGTGCATCGAGACATGGGGCGCCGAGGGCGCGCGCGTGTGACGCGAAGGACGATGCGTCCCCGCTGACCTCGCACACGAATCGGCCCGACCCTTGCGGGCTCGCGGGCAAGAGCGCGACGGCGGCTGCCGCGCACGCGTCCGCCGGGTCGATCAGACGCACGCCGGGGCCCAGCGCGGCGGCGAACCATTTGCGCAAATGCGGGAAGTGGGTGCAACCGAGGATCACCGCGTCGCAACGCGCTTCGATGAACGGCCGGCATGCCGCGTTCACCGCGGCTTGCGCCCGCTCGCTGCCTGATTCGCCGGCCTCGACGATCGGCACCAATGCCGGTGCGGCGACGTTGGTCACGCGAGCGTCGCGCTTGCGCTCCACGATTGCGCGTTCGAAGCAGCCGCTGTCGATCGTGCCGCGTGTCGCGATCACGCCGATCGCGCCGCTCGCGCTGGCGCTCACCGAATCGCGGGCACCGGCGTCGATGACGCCGGCGAACGGCGCGCGCGATCGCGGCCAGCCGCATATATCAAACGCGGCGCAGGTGGTTCCCGAGGCGACGACGATGACCGCCGGTTCGTGCGCGGCGAAGTGCTCGACGATGCGCGCACCCAATCGGGCGACATCGTCGAGCGTGCGGTCGCCATACGGCACGTTGGCGGTGTCGGCGAAGTACACGACGTCGACGTCAGGCGCGAGCGCGCGCAGTGCGCCGAGCACGGTGAGGCCGCCCAGTCCTGAGTCGAGGATCGCGGCGCGGCGCGCGGAGCCGCTCACAGCGGCGCCTGCGGTCCGCCGGTGAACTCCATGATGCCGTTGGCGATGCCTTGTGCGACCTTGTCGAGGAACGACGGCCGCGCGAGGAATTCGGAGTCGTGCGAGTTGCTCAAAAACGCGGTCTCGATCAAGACGGCGGGCATGTCGGTGTGTTTGATGACATAAAAATCGTTGCGTTTGATGCCGTCATCGGTGATGCCGTCGGCGGCCACAACCGAGTTCTGGATGGTCTGCGCGAACACTTTGTCGGCGGGACGCCAGTAATACGTCGTCGTGCCGTTGAGGCTATGCGCGACCGACGAGTTGATGTGCACGCTCACGAACACGCGCGCGCCCGCCGCGTTGGCCACGTCGCAACGCGCCTGCAGCTCCTGCGCATCGTCGCCTTTCGGATCGCCGACCTCGTAGTCGGCGTCGCGCGTCATGACGACGCGCCAGCCGAGACGCTGCAGATCCTCGCGCAAGCGCAGCGAGATCTGCAACGTGAGATGGCTTTCGACCAGGCCATAGCTGTTGTTCGCGGCGCCTGGATCGTTGCCGCCGTGGCCCGGATCGATGACCACCAGGTCGCGTTCGGTGGGCGTGCGCGTCGGCGGCGGTGTCCCCGTGACGATCCACGCGACCACGCCGACGCCGGCCTTGGGCGCATCCGCCGCCGGAGGATCGCGTTCGATCTCGACGCCCATCTGATCGCTCGACTGCGCCACCGGGCCGACGTTGACGTCGACCGGTTGCGTCGGCTCGATCGCGATGCGCACGATGGGCTCGGGATCGAGCGCGAACTGCGTGACGTGGATCTGTTTCACGAACGGCAGCGCCGACGTCAGCGTCTGCGACGGGCCTACAAGCGTCACGCCTTTGATGTCCAGCCAGTAGCGATTGTCGGGATCGGCCAAACGGTGCCACTCGAAGCTCACGGGCCCGCCGGTCAAGGTCAAGGTCACGCGCGTACCGCCGCCGGGAATGTCGATCGCGCTCACGGCGGTGATGCGCGTCTCGACCGCGGTCGGCGTCGGCGAGGGCGAGCCGTTGTCGGTCGGTTCGACCTGCGGCGACGCGCCCGGCGTCGGCGACCCCGACGCGATTGGGATCGGCGTGGGCGTCGGCGTGGCGGTCGGGGTCGGCTTCGGCGTCGCCGCCGCAACCGGCGTCGCTGGAGCGGTCGAATTCATGATTTGTGGAGCGGTCGAATTTATTCGACCGTGCGGTGTCGGCGTCGCCATCGCGACCGGCCTAGCCGTCGCGACGGAGTTCACGCGGGGCGTCGCGCTCGGCGCCGGCGTCGGGGATGCGGTCGCGCCGGCGATCGGCAAAGGCGTCGGAATTTGACTCGCCGAGACATGCCCCACCGCGCGCGTGCCGTCATCGAGATGCAGCGCCGCCTCGTTCTTGGCGAGCACGGCGTCGACGGCGGGCGCGCCGTTCACCCGGTGCGCGGCGAACTTCACGCCGCGCTTGACGTCGATCGCGACGGTGGTCGTGGGAAAGCCGGGCGGACCGTTTTCGGTGACGCGGATGTCGAGCCCGTCGCGGCCCGACAGCGGCTGCGTGCCTTGCGCGTCGGTGCCGAAGCCCGGAAAGATGATGCTGAGGACTTGGGCTTTCGCGTCGTACGAGGTCCGGTACGCGGCCGGCGCCGATGTCGTCATCTCGACGACGGTGCGCTGCGCATCGCTATGGGCTTTGATGGCGAGCACCTGCGGCACGAACACATAGCCGCCGCGAAAACCGCGCACGCCCAGCTGCAGCGCCTTGGCCAGCGGCAACAACGGAAGATACAGATCGCTGTCGCGATAGAACGGCGCGAACGGCATGGCGGTCGCCGTGCCGTCGATCGCGAGCGCCGCGCTGCCCACGGTGAGCGTGATAAGCACGCCGTCGGCCCGCGTGACGACGGCGAAGCGCGTGCCCGGTTGCCACGTGATCTGCGCCTGCACCAGATCGAGCATCGTGCGCACGCCACGATCGCCGGCCGGAGCGACCGGATCGTTATACGCGATGCCGAGATGATCGAACGCGACCTCATGGCCCGCGACGTACACCTTGGCGTTCGTCGGCGTCACCGGCACGCCGGCGGCGTCCGCGCGCGCCATCAGCAGCCCGCTCAGCGCCGTCGCGGCGCAGAGCACCCCGGTGATCAAGCGGATCACTGCGCGAACGACTCCCTTGTCAGCGGCTCGTCGAGCTCCATGTGACCGCCGGGCAACGCCGCGCGTTTCTTTCCGCCGACCAATACTTGGACGCGTGCGATGCCGGGGACGTTCGTGAGGGTGTAGACCAGCGACTTGAACATCGCCGATTCGTCGTCGGCGCCGCCGCTATAGGCTTTGGCGAGCGCGCCCTCGATGTCGACGACCGCCGTGTCATCCTGGACCGTCACGTTGAGCGTCGTGCCGGCGGGGAACAGCACGACCGCGTCGCGCCCGGTGGCCGGCCCGGCCAGCAACTGGGTCGCGGCGTAGTCGGCGAGGCCTTCGCCGTGCAGATTTGGATCGACCGTGTAGTCGACCGGGGCAAGCGCTTCGGTGCCGGCGTCGACGAAATCGACGGTGAAATGGCCTTGCGGCTGCACGATCGGCGGCGGTTTTTTGGTGCAACCGCCTGCCAACACGAGCATCGCCGCCACGACGGCAGCGATGAGAGAGTTCGCGCGAGGCTGGGGACAGCTCATGTCTAGTGCCTATCCTACCGTATCGACGCTGGCAACGCAAGAACGGCTGTTCGGTCCTCGCGTGCGCTTGGCCGCTCGCCTCAGCCGTGCGCCAACAGCACGACGCCGGCCAGCGCACAGGCGACGCCGGCCCATTGCACCGCGTGAAGCCGCTCGTGCAGCACGATGCGCGCGAGCATCACGGTGCTCGCCGGATACAGCGAGGCGAGGACGGCGGCGATCGCCACCAACGTGTGGCGCAGCGCGAGGAGGTACAGCATGTTCGCGCTCATGTCGAGCGCGCCGCTGAGCACGGTCCATAGGGCTGTGCCCGGCGCGAGCAGCACCGCAGGGCGCATGCGCCACACGATGAGCCCCGTGCACAAGACGAACATCGTACGCGAGGCGACGAGCGGCCAGACGCCGCGCGAGCTGGCGGCGAGCAGAACGTAGACGAAGCCAAAACCCAAGCCGCTGAGCAGTGCGAGGAGCAAGCCGGCGCGGCTGGGCTCCGGATCACCGGCAACGTCTTCGTCACTGGACCTCGACACCAGCGCGACGGCTCCCAGCGCAAGGACGATGCCGAGAATCGCCAGGCCCGATGGGCGCTCCCCGCGCAACACGCCGTATGCGATCGGCACGACGGCGGCCACCACCGCGGTGATCGGCGCGACGACGCTCATGCGGGCGATCGCAAGGCCTCGATACAACGCGGCGATGCCGACGATGCCGACGATGCCTATGAGCGCGCCCAGCCCCAAGTCGCGCGGCGATGGCGCGCCGCCGCGGAGCAGCATCACTGCGGCGAGCGCTGTCACGAGACCCACCGCGCCCGAAACGAAGACGACCGGCCACACGACGTTGCGCTTGGCCGCCAGTCCCCCAAAAAAGTCAGCGGCGCCGTAGACGAACGCCGCCGCCAATGCAAGAATAATTCCCATATATGTAGTCCCGGGCTCTCGAGCCCGGGAAGCTGGTGGAGGCGACCGGAGTTGAACCGGTGTCCGAGAAGACCCCCACGAAGGCATCTACAAGCTTAGCTCGGGTTTTGATCTCGCGACCGCGTACTCTCCGAGCTCGATTGCCGCGGCCGCCAGCCCCGATTCATTGTCCGATCCCGTCGAGACACCCGGAATCGTAAGCCGTCTTGTGTGACGTCCGCGGGCCCGTGCCGGCGCCGTTGCCCCGCGGCCGTAGCTAGCCTAGATTAGGCTGCTAGTGCGTATTCGCTATTCGCGTTTATACGTTGTCCGATCGTTTAAGGAGAGCTCGGAACTCCGCTTGCTTCCTTCGCCAGGGCACAACCCGTCGAGACCGTGACGCCCCCGCGACCGGTATATCTTACCCCGAAAGGCCCGCCTAACGCAATCGGGCTAGTTGGTCGTCTGGCGCTGCGGCCGCTGATCCTCAGGCTCGCGGATGATGAGCGAGAGCACCCACGAGATGACCGTTACGACGATCGCGCCCCAGAACGCCGCCCAGAACCCCGGAACGGTGAATCCCGGGATCCAGCGCAAGCCGTAATAGAAGATCAGCGCGTTGATGAACAACGTGCCGATGCCAAGCGTCAGGACGATCAGCGGGCAGGTGAGCAGCATCAGGATCGGGCGGATGATGGCGTTGGCGATGCCAAGCACGACCGCGGCCTCGACCGCCGGCAGCCACCCGTCGCTGTGTATGCCCATGACGTGCCAGGGCCAATACGAGATGGCCAGCACCGCCAAAGCGTTGATGATGAACCGTACGAGTAAGTGCATGGGCCGCGGGTTCCCTCGAGGCCTCGCCACGCCCTGCCGCTAGTAGCCGATCGCCAGCCCGACCGGGGTGCTCAGCCCCGTGGTGATGGTGAAGACCGGAGCGCTCGACGACGAGAACGGCGCCTGGTAGATGGCGATGTTCGCGGCGTTCGATACGTAGAGAAAGCCGTTCGGGTCGAACGCCAGGTAGGCCGGCGCGCTGATGCCGTTGGAGATGACGAACGCCGGGCTGCTCGCGCTCGTGATGGTTCCCGTGAATACGGCGATCTGGTTTTTGGCGTTGTCGGCGACGTAGAGTGCCCCCGACCCGTCAAACGTCAGCGCGACCGGCTTGGTCAGCCCATTGGCCAGCGTGACGTACGGGGTGCTCGCCGCGGAGACCGGCAGCTTGTACGCGGTCACCGTGCCGCCGATCGAGTTGGCGACCCACATGTCGCCGAGACCGTCGGGCGATATGCCCTCCGGACCGTTCAGGCCGTTGCAGAACGACGCGACTGGCACGCTGGTATTGGCGAACGGAGCTGCGTATACCGTGACCACGCCGTTCCCGCAGGTGCCGCCGGTGAGATTCGTGACGTAAAGATTGCCCGAGCCGTCAAAAGTGATATCTTGCGGCTGCTGGATCCCGTTGACGAGCGTGAGGGTGGGGGTGCTGCTGTCGCCGACGAGTGGCACGTAGCCATTGACCGTGTTGTTCGACGAGTTGGCGATGAACAGATCGTCGGCGAAGTCGAACGCGAGGCCGCGCGTGCCGTTCGGGCCGTGCGCCGAGGGCACGGTCGAGTTCGGCGCGCTCGTGCTGGCGAGCGGATAGACGTAGGCGACGACGCTCGATGTCGCGCCGCCGGCCGCGAAATCGCCGACGAAGAGCCGCTGGTGGTATTGCGCCGGCGTCGGAGATGAGCCGTTGTTCGCGCACGCGGCAAGGATGGTCGCGGCGAGCGCGGCGCCGGCCGTTTTCCAGATGGTCATAGAGTCGGTCTCGCTTTCTTGCCCTTACGTGCGCTGGTTGAGCGCGTCGAGGATCGATTCGGCCAAAGCCGGGCTGATGCCCGGCACCGCCGCGAGCTCGGCCGCCGACGCTCGCTTGACTGCTGCCGCAGAGCCGAACGCCCGCACCAGCGCCCGCTTGCGCGCGGGGCCCACCCCCGGCACGCCGTCGAGCCCTGACACGACTTGCGCTTTGCCGCGCAGCTTGCGATGATACGCCACCGCGAACCGGTGCGCCTCATCGCGGATGCGCTGGACCAAGTGCAGCGCCGGCGAATTGCGCGGCAGCAGCACGGGCTCGTCCTCGCCGGGAAGGTACAGCTCCTCGAACTGCTTGGCCAGCGCAGCGACCGGCACGGCCACTAAGTCGAGCTCGGCGAGGACCCTGAGCGCAGCGTCGAGCTGCGCGCGGCCGCCGTCGATGAGCAGCAAGTTCGGGCGCTTGGCGAATTTCTTGTCCTTGCCGCCGACCTCGACGTCGGGCGAGATGTAGCGCAGCCGCCGGCGCAACATCTGCGCCATGTTCGCAGGGTCGTCGTTGACTTCGACGCCCTGGATCTTGAAACGCCGGTAGTCGGACTTGGACGGCTTGCCTTCTTCGAACACGACCATCGAGCCGACGACGTTGGTGCCCGAGACGTGTGAGATGTCATAGCATTCGATGCGGGTCGGGACCGCCGGCAGGGCGAGCGCTGCGGCGAGCTCCTCGAGCGCGACGCTGGAGCGCTCGCGCGCCACCGCGCTCGTGGTGAGAAATTCTTTGAGATGCTGTTCGGCGTTGCGCCGCACCGTCTCCATGAAATCGGCGCGCTGACCGCGGCGCGGCACGAGCACGCGCACGCGGTTGCCGCGCCGCAGCGAGAGCGCGTCGCACAGCGCGCGTCGGTCCGGCACCGCGGCCTCGAGCATCAATTCCTTGGGCACGTTGGGCGCCGTCGCGTAATATTGCGCCACGAAGCTCGCGAGGATCTCGTCAGGCGAGCGCCCTTCCGTGCCCTCGACGATGAAGTGCTCTTGGCCGACGAGCTTGCCGGCGCGCACGAAGAACACTTCCATGCACGACACGCCTTGGCCGTGGGCGCCGGCCACCAGGTCCATGTCGATCTTGCTGCGCCAGACCACCTCTTGTCGCGCCATGACGCGCTTGATCTCGGCGATCCGGTCGCGCAAACGGGCCGCGAACTCATACGAAAAGTGCTCGGCGGCGTCGTGCATCTGCTGCTCGAGCCGCTCGACCAGCAGCGCCTGGCGGCCTTCCAGGAACAGCACCACGTCCGCCACGATCGCGGCGTACTCGTCGCGCGTCTGCAAACCGGCGCACGGCGCCATGCAGCGTTTGATGTGGTACTGCAGGCATGGGCGGTGCGGCTTGATGCCGATGTCGTCGAGCCGGCAGGTGCGCAACGGGAACACGCGGCGGATGAGATTGATCGAATCGCGCAGGACGGCGGCGTTGGTGTACGGCCCGTAGTAGCGGCTGCCGTCGTCGACGAGCTTGCGCGTGAAGATGACGCGCGGATACGACTCGCCCAGCGTCACTTTGAGATACGGATACTTCTTGTCGTCTTTGAGCCTGACGTTGAACGGCGGCTTGTACTGCTTGATGAGCGTCGCCTCGAGCAGCAGCGCCTCGGCCTCGCTCTTGACGATGATCGTGCGCACGCCGGCCACGCGCTCGACCATCGCATCGGTGCGCGCGTGGTGGGCGCGCCCGGGCTGGAAATACGAACGCACGCGCGTGCGCAGATCGATCGCCTTGCCGACGTAGAGCACCTCGCCGTCGGGGTCGAGCATTTGGTAGACGCCAGGCTCGGCGGGCAGCCGTTCGAGCTGCTCTTGCAATGAGATCACTGGGATGAGGTGGGTCTTACGCGGCGCTCGAGCCGCCGGCCTTTTCCATGCGCGCGCGCACGACGAGCCAGATGGCGATGCCGATGGCGAGCGCCGCCAGCAGCACGATGCTGATGGGCTTGATCTGCTCGATGATGAGGTCCCAATGCTTGCCCAGATGATAGCCCGCCTCGGCGAAGAGCGTGCAGAACGCCGCCGAGCCCATCGCGGTGTAGCCCAAGAACACGCCGAAATTCATGCGCGTCACGCCGGCAGGGTACGAGCCGAAGGCGCGGATGCCGGGCAGCAGCTTGCAGATCAGCACCGCGCGGCTGCCGAAGCGCGCGAACCACGCATCGGCCGCCGCCAACTCGCGCTGCGCGATGAAGAAGAAACGCCCGAAGCGCGTCAGCAGCGGCCGCCCGCCGTAGTAGCCGATCCAGTAGGCGACCACTGCGCCGAGCGTATCGCCGCCCGTGCCCACCAGCACGACCGCCAAGAAGTTGAACGTATGCGCGAAGGCGAGGTAGCCGCCGAAGCCCATCATGAGCTCGCTCGGCAACGGCACGCCGACCGCCTGGCCGAACATGCCCGCGAACAAGCCGGTGTAGCCGAGCCGGGTGATGAGGTCTAGGACGAACTGCGAAACTGCTTCGAGGACGTGCATGCCTGCCTAGTGTCGCGCCGGCGATGGCGACGTCCAGGCCGTCAGCACGCGCGCCGCCACGCCACCGCCGTCCGCGACGATGGCGCGCAGCACGTCCACTGGTTCGATGCGCGCGTCGGCGCCGAGCGCGCTTGTCAGGTCGTCGAACAACCGTCTGACCCGTGGCGTGATGATGATCCCTTCCCACGGGTGCTCGCACGGCGGATCCATCGCCGAGCGCAGCGCGCGTTTGATCTCCCATGGCTGCGCGCCGATCGATTCGAAATACGCGCTGACGTCGGCCGGCGGCGCGATCGCCATCGCGAGCAAGAGGTGTTCCGTGCCTAAGTAGTAGTGGCTCGCGTTGCGGCACTCTTGTTCTGCCAGGTGGACGACGCCCTGTGCCGCGGGGCTGAATCGGGTGAACACCGCGTTTGATGGATCTCCGGAATGCCAAAGCCTATCGGGGCGACAGGACTTGAACCTGCGAACCTCTCGGTCCCGAACCGAGCGCTCTACCAAGCTGAGCTACGCCCCGGACTGTGGCCGCTCTCCGTTCGTCCGGCCGCTCGGCCGCTCCTTGGAGGTTTTGACGCGTTCGCCGGAGGGCGCGCGCGAACGCGACCAGAAACGACCGCGCCTACATGAATTACTTGATCGTCGGGTGCGGCCGTGTCGGCTCTACCTTGGCGAAACGGCTCGCGCGCGCGGGTCATGATGTCACCGTCGTCGACGAGAACTCGGCCGCGTTCAAACGCCTGGGCCGCGACTTCCCCGGCAAGATGGTCTTGGGGACCGGCATCGATGTCGACGTGCTGTGCCGCGCCGGCATCGAGCGCGCGGACGGCATGGCGACGTGCACGCAGGGCGACAACCGCAACATCATGGCGGCGCTCATCGCCAAGCATCATTTCAAGGTCAAGACCGTGGTCGCGCGCATCTACGACCCGATGCGCGCGGCGATGTATCGCGATTTCGGCGTGCTCACCGTGTGTCCGACCACCGTCGGCGCGCACCAGATGGCCACCGCGCTGCTGCAAGAGACGTACCGCAAGCTCCCCTACGAACGCCACGACGTCGAAGTCGTCGAGTTCCTCGTCACCGACGAGCTGGCGGGACTCTCGGTCGACGACCTCACCCTGGCGGGCAAGACGCGCGCCTGCGTCGTGGTGCGCAACGGAGCGAGCCTCATCCCATCGGGCGATCTGCGCCTGCGCGGCGGCGATCGAGTGGTCGCCATCGTCGCGCCCGAAGCCGAGCCCGAGTTCCGCAAGCTGATCGCCCCCGCGCTGGCGGCGCGTTAGCCGATGTTCATCATCGTCGTCGGCGGCGGCAAACTCGGGACCTATCTCGCGCGTGCGCTGCTCGAGGCCAAGCACGAGGTCGTCGTGATCGAAAAAGTGGATCGCAAAGCGCAGGCGCTCGCGCAGACGATCAACGCGGAGATCGCCCAGATCGGCGACGGTTGCGACCCGCTCGTCCTCGAGGAGGCCGGCGCCGAGCGCGCCGACGTCGTCATCGCGGACACGGGAGACGACGAGGACAACCTGGTCATCTGCCTGATCACCAAGAAAAGGTTCACCAAGCCGCGCACGATCGCTCGCGTCAACAATCCGAAGAACAAGCAGATCTTCGAAGAGCTCGGCATCGATTCAGTCGTCAGCGGCACCGAGATCGTCATGAAGATGGTAGCGCAAGAGGTCGACCGGGCTAGCCGAAGCCCCGCGTGAAGTTTCCCAGACCCACCGCCGGGAACGTCGCGCGCATCCATGCGAACCATCCGCGCATGCCGATCGGCGTGCGCGTCGGCCGGCCCAGCGCTTCGAAGTAGACGGCTGGATCCACGTTGAGGGTGCGCGTCTGCACCATCTCGACCGGATGCGCGCGCAGCAGCGCGCCGAACGCGTCGATCTCGTCCGGGTCGTCCGTCACGCCCGGGTGGGTGAGCAGGTTCAGCGAAAGGCCGAGACCGCGCCGGCTCGCCAGCTCGATGCTCTCGATCACCTCGTCGAAGCCGTAGCCGCGCGGGCGATAATATGCGGCGTACGCGCTCGGGCGAGCGGCGTTGAGGCTGATGCGCACGGATTGCAGGCCCGCGTCGATGAGCGTCTCGAGCGCGCGCGGCAGGCTCGCGTTCGTATTCATATGGATGGTGCCCGCCTTGGTGCGCGCGCGGATGTTGCGTATGGCCGCCGCGATGCGCGGCGCGGCCAGCAGCGGCTCGCCTTCGCAGCCTTGACCGAACGAGACGATCCTCGCGCTGCCGGCGTCGAGATGCGCGACGGCGAGCTCCGTCATATCGCGCAGCGCCGGCAATGCGCGCACGCGTTCTTGCGCGCTCGCGATCCCGGCGTCTGGCTCTTGCTCGGAGATGCAGCCGATGCAGCGCGCGTTGCACGCCGGGGACACCGGAATGGCGGCTTCGCCGAGCCGCAGGAAGGCGTTCTGCGCCGTGTAGCAGCCGTATTCGAGCGCGCATCGTTCGAGCTGGCGCAGCAACGGGCTGTCGGGCATCTCCTCGCGGCGCGCGGCGATCGCGCGGGCAAGCTTGTCGCGCGCATGCGCTGCGGGCGACCAGCTCTGCAGGTGGTCCGTGCGCATCGCGCCCGCATGGAGTGCGCCGCCGTGCCACGCGACCGCCGCGTAGCCGTAGAGCGGCAGCGGCGGAGCTTGCGCGCGGGGCACGTAGGCGGGAAGCAGCGTGCGCGTGTAGCCGAGCGGCAGCGCCGCTGCCACCGCGCAGACGCTCTCGCCCTCGAACGCATCGAACTCGACGGGCCGGCCGTCGCGATAGCCGACCACGTTGCGTGCAGGCAACGTCAGCAGCAGCGAGCCCTCGGGCAGCGGGATGAAGTCGCCGGCGCCCGCGGGCTGCACGCGCCCGTCGTCCGCGGCCGCCTGCACTCCGGGCAGATCGAGCACGCTGCCGTCTGCGCGCGCGAACACGGCGGTCGGCGAACTCACCGCTTTGCTGTCAGATTCTTTCGTCCGATGGCGCGCACGCGGCCGTCATCGGTGACCTCGACCGTGGTGTCGAAGACGAGCTCCGCCGGCCCCGACAGGTAGGCGGGCGAGCCGGCTCCATCCCAAGCCACGGTGACATCGCCGCCTTTGCTGCGCACGCTGACCGGCGAACGCGCGCGCTGCGAAGCGATCGCGACGGCGGCGACGGCGCAGGCGCCGGTGCCGCACGCGTGCGTCTCGCCGACGCCTCGTTCGTACACGCGCATGTGGATACGCCCGCCGGCGATCAGCGCGACCTCGACGTTGATCTCGCCCGCTATCGCATCGAGGCTGGCGATCGCGGTCGCCAGATCGTCCAGCGCGATGCCGGCAAGCGGCTCGTCGACGAAGATCACGGCATGCGGATTGCCCATCGAGACGGGCGCGTAGCGCAGCGTGCGGCCGGCGACGTCGATGCCGATCTCCAGCGGCTCGTGCAATCTGGGCACGCCCATCTCCACGCGGATGGTGCCGCCGGCGTCCGGCTCGATGCGCACGATGCCGGTCGCGGTTTGGACCTCCAGCGCGCGGTGGGCGCTGGTCTCGCGCTCGAGGTAACGCCACACGCAGCGGATGCCGTTGCCGCACATCTCGGCTTCGCTGCCGTCAGCGTTGAAGATCCGCATGGAAAGGTCCGCGCCCGTCACCGTGGGCGGTTGCAGCACGAGCAGCCCGTCGGCGCCGAGGCCGAAACGCCGGTCGCACAGCGCGCGCGCGAGCTCGGGATAGTGCGGCGAGCGGCTTTCGCGCGCGTCGAACAAGAGGAAATCATTGCCAGTCCCCTGGCACTTCGTGAGGGCGATGATCGGCATGAGCGAGCGGCTAGTGCTTAGCTGCTGATGGGATGCGCGGCGCCGTCCGAGTTGTGCGCGGGAGCATCCGGGCCTGGTTGCGGCCGTTGCGCATTCGAATTGCCGATGGCATGCGCCGCAAGATCCGAGCCGGAGAACTGCACGGGCGCCTGCGGCGAGACCGTCGACACCGCGTGTTTGTACACCAAGTGCGGCTTGTTATCGTACTCGAGGATGATCGTGAAGTTGTCGAAGCCGCGCACGTGGCCGCGCAGCTGAAAGCCGTTGCGCAGGTAGATGGTGACCGGAGCGTTCTCGCGCTTGACTGCCAGCAAGTATGCATCTTGCAGGGGCACGTTGGTCTTCACCGTGCGTTTGTTCAGTCCGCCGCCGCCAAACCCCTTGCCAGCTCCGCCAGCTCATACGCGGTGCGCGAGTCGAGCGCGTCGAGCCGGCGCGCGTCGGCGATGCGGCGGAACCAGGTCTGCTGGCGTTTCGCGTAGGAGCGCGTGCGCACGATCGCGGCGGCGAGCGCTTCGGCGCGCGTCGCGGCGCCGTCCGCATAGGCCAGCGCCTCGGCGTAGCCGATGCCGCTGAGCGCCGGCGCGTCGCCGTACGCGCGGCGGACGGCCAGCGCCTCTTCGACGAGGCCGTGCGCGAACATCGCGCGCACGCGCTCCGCGATGCGAGCCTCCAGCTCGCGGCGCGGCATCTCGAGGACCGCGATCGTCAGCGCAACCGCGGTGTCCGGGCCGCTCGCGAGCGGCGACTCGGAGGGCGCATTGCGGTCGAGCCGGCGCTGCGGCGACTCGCGCGCGGCGAGAGCGCCTTCGAGCGCGCGCAAGGTGCGATAGCGATCGCCCGGCGCGATGCGCGCCGCGGCCGCCGGCGCGATCGCTTCGAGCCAGTCGCGCAAGGCGGGCGCGGGATGTACGGCTGCCTCGCGGCGCAGCCGCTCGCGCAGTTCGTCGTTCGCGAATGGCCGGTCGAGGGGCATGCTGCCGGCGAGCGCCTCGACGTACAGACCGGTGCCGCCGACGACGATCGGCAGTTTGCCGCGCTCCGCGATCTGTGCGATGATCGCTCGTGCGTCTGCGACGAAGCGCGCGGCGCTGTAGCGCTCGTCGGGTGCGGCCGTGCCATAGCCGTGGTGCGGCGCGCGCGCCAGTTGCTCGTCGCTCGGCCAGCCGGTGCCGGTGCGCATGCCCGCGTACACTTGGCGCGAGTCGGCGTTGACGACCTCGCCGCCCACGAGCTCGGCAAGACGAGCGGCGAACTCGGACTTCCCCGATGCGGTCGGTCCGCATATCGCCAGCGCTCGCACGCGGCCCGCGCGCATCAGGTCCGGCCGAACGCCTTTGCAAGCGATGCTGCGTCGATGCGCAGCATCGTCGGCCGGCCGTGTGGGCATGTATGTGGGTCGTCGCAGCGCCGCAGGCGCTCGTAGAGCGCGGCCTGCTCCTGCAGCGACAGCGGTTCGTGAGCCCGCACGACCGAATGGCAGGCGATGGTGGCGAGCACGCGATTGCGGTGCGCGGCGCCTTCGCGCGCGGCATCGTCGGCGCTCAAGTCCTCGAGCATGCCCGCGAGATCGAAGCGCCGCTTTTCGTAACCGGCCGGCAGGGCGCAGATCCGGAACGCGCCTTCGCCGAACGGCTCGACCACGACGCCCGCCTGCGCCAGCGCGTCGATGTTCTCGTACAGCACCGCCGCTTGGCCCGCGGTCAATTCGACGACGCTTGGGAAGAGCAACGGCGCTGCGGCTTCGTCGTCCCCCTGGCGCGCGAGAATGGCTTCGTAGGCGACGCGTTCGTGAGCGGCGTGCTGATCCATGAAGAGCAGGCCGTCGCCATCGCCCACGACGATGAAGGTCTGGTCGATCTGGCCGTAGACGCGCACGCCGTTCGATGCCGGCGCTTCCTCCGCTGTCGCAGCGCGTTCTTTGAACGCGCTTTCTCTCAACGCGCTTTCTGTGAGCGCGCTCTCGCTGAAGAGGTGCGACGCGTGCACGGCTTCTTGCGCCTGCACGCTGGGTGACGTAGGCGCGAAGGCCACCGCGGGCGCGCTGCGCACCGGGTCGCTGCGCCGAAGCGTCCGAGCGACCGCCGTGCGCACGGCGTCGAACGCTTCGTTGCCGCGCGCGAACCGGACCTCGATCTTGGTCGGATGGACGTTGACGTCGACGTCTTCGGGCGGCAGCTCGAGCGCGAGCATGCCGAACGGGTAGCGTCCGGTCATGCCGAACGAGCCCGATCCCGCGAGCCACGCCGCGCCCAGTTGCGGTGCGCGCACGAGGCGGCCGTTCACGAAGAACACCTGCCCGTCGCGATTGGGCCGGTCGTGTCCGGACCGGCTGATGTACCCGCTCACGACGATGCGCGCGGGCGCGCCGTCGTCCGCGAGCGGCTCGAGCGCTCCGCGCGCGTGCGAGCCGAACACCATCTCGAGCCGCGCGACGCCGTCGCGCACCGATGGCAACGTCCACACGTCTTTGCCGTCGTGGCGCAGCGCGAACGCGACCTCCGGCCAGCCCAGCGCGATGCGGCTGAGGAACGTGCTGATGCGCGCGAATTCGGCACGCGGGCTTTTCACGAATTCCCGCCGCACGGGCGTCAGGGCGAACAGGTCGTGCACCACCACTTTGGTGCCGGGCGGCGCGGCGCACACCGACGGCTCGCCTACGCTGACCCCGCGCGCCTCGATGCGCGCGCCCATCTCCGCGCCGGGCTGGCGCGAGGTCAGCTCGACCGCTCCGGCGGCGGCGATGCTCGCCAGACCTTCGCCGCGAAAGCCGAGCGTGTTGATGGCGAACAAGTCGCGCGCGCTTGCCAGTTTGCTGGTGGCGTGGCGCGCGAACGCGAGGGCGAGCTCGTCGCGAGCGATGCCGGAGCCGTTGTCGGTCACCGAGATCGAGGTGCGCCCGCCGTCCGTCACCTCGACCACGACCGAAGACGCGCCCGCGTCGAGGCTGTTCTCGACGAGCTCTTTCACCACGGAGACGGGGCGCTCGATCACCTCGCCGGCGGCGATCTGAGCGATCGTCGCTGGGTCGAGCTGGCGGATGGATCCGGGCATGTGCGCGAGCGCTTCGCCCGCGCGCCGGTGATTACATCCGGACGGGGAGCGTCTCGCGGGTCGCGAGTTTGACGTTGTTGCGGCCGGACTGTTTTGCCGCGTACAACGCGGAGTCAGCGGATTTGACCAATTGCTGCTTGGTCGAAACGTCCTGCGGATAGCCGGCGACGCCGATCGACACGGTGATCTTGGCGGTCGTCGTCTCGAGCGAGAATTCGTTCATCTCGATCGCCTGGCGCAGCCGGCCCGCGACCATCGCGGCTTCGGCCTTGATCGTCTCGGGCATGAGCACGACGAACTCGTCGCCGCCGTAACGGCAGCAGATGTCGATCTTGCGCGCGTGCATCCGGATGACTTCGCCGAGCTGGCGCAACAGCTCGTCGCCTTGCGGATGGCCATACGTGTCGTTGACGTGCTTGAAGAAATCGACGTCGAGGATCAGCAGCGCGAGCGATTGCTTGGTCAGCTGCGCCTTGCGGAATTCATTCTCGAGGCGCTCTTGATATGCGCGGTTGGTGAGCAAGCCCGTCATCGAGTCGGTCTCGGCCAGCTCGAGCGTCTTGCTGTGCAGCCGTGCGTTTTGGATGCCGACCGACGCCAAGCGGACGAGTCTGTCGACAAGGCGCTGCTGTTCGAACGTGAACGCGCTCGGTTTGGCGGCGACCAGCATCACCGCGCCGATGGTGACGCGGTCGGTGACGATCGGCACGACCAGGCAGCCGTGCGCGGCTTTGGGGCGCGGCAGCGACGACTCGCGATAGTCTTTTTGGATATCGGCGACGATGAGCGGGCGCTGCTCGGCGGCCGCAAAGCCGACCACGCCTTCGCCGAAGCGCAGCTTGCTGCCGCGGTAGAAATCGGCGTATGCGCCTTCGACCGCTTCTTCCACCAGCACTTCGTCTTGCGCTTCTTCATCCGTGCGCGTGATGTAGATGACGACGTTGCTCCACGGCACCGACTCGCGGAATTCGCGCAGCATGATGACGAGCTGCGTCAAAGCCTCGTTCAAGGTGACCTTCGTGCCGAGGTCCGATCCGGCGTCGAGCACGCGCATGATCGCGCGCGTCTGCTGCTCTGCGCGCCGCCGGCCGAGCAGTCCGTGCGCAGCGGCGATGAACGCGATCAGCGGCAGCACGACCGCGTAGCCGATGATGAGCAGCATGTCCGCCGGGCGGCCGGCCGCGTCGACCGGGTGGCCGAAATAGATCGCGAAGGTCAGGCAGCCCGCCGACAGCAGGATGAACGAGATCGCCGCGACGTCGGAAAGGGTCGCCGCGTCAAGACCGATGATGAGCGCGAGCGAGCTGACGCCCGAGAACCAGCCGACGGCCGCAGTGGCGGTGACGTCGAGCAAGATGATGAGCGCCGACGCGATCTCGGGCAGTTCGTCTTTCTTGTCTTGCGGCTTCTTCGAAAGGCGCGGCATGGCGGCCAGCGCGGTGGCGACGAGCGCGTAGCCGAACAAGGCCGCGATCAGCCACAGCGGCGCGGGCGCGCTGATCGGCGCGAGCAGCACCTGTGCGACCGCCAGCCACCGGGCTGCGGCCACGATCATCGGGAACGAGACGGTTCGAAGAATCTCTACCTCTCAAATGTAGCGGTCGAATTCATTCGACCGAACCGTCGAATTTATTCGACGGGATCGACGTCGAGCGCAAGCTGGGCGTCGGGCTGCCCGGGGTCGCCTCGCCGCCGTAGCGGCGCCGGTGCCGGTCCGGGCCTCCGTTCAATATCATCGGCAATTTCGCGGGCGCGTTGCACCACTTCAGGCGGCAAACCGGCCATTTTCGCCACCGCGATGCCGTACGAACGGCTGCTCGACCCGTGCAGCAGGCGATGCGAGAAGACCGGGCCGCCCGGCTCCTCGGCCACCGCGACGTGCATATTCTCGACCGCGGGAAAGCGGCCCGAGAGGCGGACCAGCTCGTGGAAGTGGGTCGCGAACAGCACCATCGGCATCGCGCGGTCGAGGCTGAGCAGATACTCGCTGACCGCCTGCGCGATCGCCAAACCGTCGGTGGTGCCAGTGCCGCGCCCGACTTCGTCGATGAGCAGCAGGCTCGCAGGCGTGCAGCCGCGCAGCACGAGCGCCATCTCCGCCATCTCGACGTAGAAGGTCGACCGCCCGGCGGCGATGTCGTCGCCGGCGCCGATGCGCGTGAAGAGCCGCTCGATGATGCCCATGCGCGCGGACGCGGCGGGCACGAACGATCCCATCTGCGCCATGATCGCGAGCAGCGCGGTCTGCCGCAGATAGGTGGACTTGCCGCCCATGTTCGGCCCGGTGATGAGCAAGAAGCGCCGCTGCGCGTCAAGCCGCGCGTCGTTTGGCACGAAGTCGACGCCGCCATATGCTTCGACGATGGGATGGCGCGCTGACTCGACGTCAAGCTCGCTGCCGGCGAGCATCTGCGGGCGCACGTAGCGGCGCTCGCCCGCCACTTGCGCGAGCGACGCCAGCACGTCGATCTGCGCCACCGTCTCGGCCGTCGCGAGCAGCGTTTCGCGCGCGACGTCGACGGCGGCCAAGAGCTCTTCGAAGAGCTCCTTTTCGAGCGCGATCTGGCGCGAGCGCGCGGAGAGGATCTCCGCTTCAAGCGTGCGCAGGTCGGCGTCGGTGAAACGCTCCGCGTTGACCAGGGTCTGACGGCGCACGAAATCCGCGGGCACCGCGGCGGCGTTGGCGCGCGTGACCTCGTAGTAGTAGCCGAACGCCTGCGTGTACTTGATCTTGAGCGACTTGATCGCGGTGCGCGCGCGCGTGCGTTCTTCGAGCGCCAGCAGATGGTCGCGGCTGCGGGTGCGCAGCTCGACGAGGTCGTGCAGCTCGGGGCGGTACTCCGGCCGCAGCGCGCCGCCATCCGCGATCAGCGCGGGAAGATCGTCGACGAGCGCCTCATCGAGCAGGCGGGCGATCTCATCGCCGGCGCCCGCGAGCGCGGCGTGCATCGCTTGCAGCTGCGCATCCTTGGCCTGGACGAGGACGTCGTGCAGCGCCCGGATGGCATGCAGCGAGGCGCGCAACGCGCCAAGATCGCGCGGACCGGCGCGGCGCGAGCGGACCTTCTGCACGATGCGCTCGACGTCGCCGATGCGTGCCAGGCATTCTTGCAGCGACTCGCGCCACGAGGGCGCGTCCACCAGCGCTTCGACGCGCTCGTGCCGCCAAGCGATCCGCGCGACGTCGAGCAGCGGAGCGCACAGCCATTGCGCCAGCATGCGGCTGCCCATCGGCGTCTTGGTCCGCGCGAGCACGTTCAGCAGCGAGGCGCGCGAATTCTCGCCTGCCCCGCTCAACAGGTCCAGGTGCCTGCGCGTCGCAGGATCGATGAGCATCGAACTGCGCGCAAGGCGCGCCCGCGCGCGCGCCACGACGGCGGCGCCGTCGAGGCGCACATGATCGAGGTAGGAGCGCAGCAGCTCGAGGGCGGCGCGCGCCGCGGGGCGCTCGTCGCGCGCGAACGATGCGAGCGTCTCCGTTGGGGCTTCCTTTTGCTCTATCCCGTCAGCGATCGAGTCCGATGCAGAGCCGGATGGATCAACGGCGATGCGGCAGCCGTCGCCGACGAACGCGCGCACGCGCGCGGCGTCCTCGTCGCTCTCGACGATGATCTCGGCAGGCGTCGCGCGGTCGAGCTCGGCCGCGAGATCGTCGTCGCCGTCGGCGACGGCGACGGTCGCCGCGCCGGTCGAAACGTCTGCGCTGGCGACGGCGGTGTGGCCGGCAGCGGTCGCGACCGCTGCGAGATAGTTGTTGCGCTCGGAGGCGAGCAGATGGTCTTCCAGCACGGTACCCGGGGTGATGACGCGGATGATCTCCCGGCGGACAAGCCTGTTCGGCGCAGGCGGCTCCATCTGCTCGGCGATGGCGACCACGCGCTGTTGGCGGATGAGGCGCGCGAGGTAATGATCGAGGTTGTGGTGCGGCACGCCGGCCATCGCCACGCGTTTTCCCTTGCCCGCTTCTTTGGAGGTGAGCACGATGCGAACCGATGCCGCCAAGTCCTCCGCGTCATCGCCGTAGGCCTCGTAGAAATCGCCGACGCGCGAAAGCAACAGCGCCTCGGGATACTGCGCCTTGAGCTCGAGATACTGGGCGATGAGCGGCGAGGTGATCGTGCCGTCGGCCGGCACGACCGGCGCACGGCCGGCGTCACGCTCGTTGCGATCCTCGTGCGGCGCTTTCCGGGATATGGAGCGGTCGAGTTTACTCGACCGCACTGAGAGTTGCGGCCGGCGCGGCCACGCTGCCCGCTAGGCCCCACGAGAAGGCCTGTTCGATGACGACGTCGGTGACCGGAGCGAACGCCGTGCGCTCGTCGCGCGGATAGATCACGGTCGTGTTATGCCCGGTCTTGCCCGCCATCTTGGACGCGTCTTTCTTCGACGGTCCCTGCGCGAGCACGCTCACCGTTTCGCCCAGGAACGATTCGTTGAAGCGCCGCGTGACGTCGTTCTGCGCCGCGTTGACCGCCTGCAGACGCCGGATCTTCTCCTCCGGCGGGACCTGCGGCTCCATCGTCGCCGCCGGCGTGCCGGTGCGCGGCGAGAACGCGAAGATGAACGCGTATTCGAAGGTCCCGCGCTGCACCAGATCGAGCGTCGCGAGGAAATCTTCTTCGCTCTCGGTCGGATAGCCGACGATGAGGTCGGTGGTCAAAGCCCAGCGCGACAGGCGCTCGCGGAAATAGGCGATCTTGTCGAGGTACTCCTCGATCGTGTACAGCCGCGCCATCGCCTTGAGCACGCCATTGCTGCCGCTCTGCACCGGCAGATGCAAACGCGGCTGCACGTGGGGCAGCTGGGCGAGCGCGTCGACGACGCGCGGGCCGAAATCTCTCGGATGCGAGGTCAGGAACGTCAGGCGCTCGAGCCCTTCGATGGCGCCGATGCGCAGCAGCAGCTCGGCGAAATCGAGTTTCTCCGGCTCCCAATAGTATGAATTGACGTTTTGCCCGAGCAGCGTGATCTCTTCGGCGCCGCAGCGGATCTCGCGGCGCACCTGCGATTCGATCTCGGCCGGATCGATGCTCTCGAGCGGCCCGCGCGTGTACGGCACGATGCAGTACGTGCAGAACTTCTCGCAGCCGCGCGTGATGTTGACGAGCGCGCGCAGATGCGAGAACCCAGGTCTGTCGTCTTGACCCGGATCGTCTTCTGCCGAGGGCATCGCGAAGTCGGTCTGCGGCGGCGGCGCGTCGGTAGGCACGCCCCACGAGCCGAGCAGCGCCTTGAACTTCTTATAGTCGCGCGGGCCGAGCAGCGCGTCGACGTGCGGCGCCTTCTTACGCATGATCTCGCGGTCTTTTTCGGCCAGGCAGCCGGCCACCAGCAGCTTCATCGCCGGGCGGCGTTCCTTGATCGGTTTGAGCGCACCGAGGCGGCCGTACACGCGGGTCTCCGCCTTCTCGCGGATGGCGCACGTGTTGACGATGACGATGTCCGCCTCGTCCGGCTGGTCGGTGAACGTGCATCCCATGGACCACGCCTGATGCGCGAGGCCGTTGGAATCGGCGATGTTCATCTGACAGCCGAACGTCTGGAGATAGACCGAAGGCATGGGCGACGGTTCGCGCCCGCGCTGGACCTCGCCTGTGATGGACGCGTGCTAGCCCTTGGCGCGCTGCATCATGCTCTTTGGTCGGTCGAACGCCGAACAGTCTCCACGATACACGCCGGGGAGGCTTTGCGCGAACGCGCCGCTCGCGACGAGACCGTTATCGCGATCGACGAACACGAGTCCATGATTGTCGTAGCGGCAAGTGTCTGAGAGGTCGATCACCGCGAGCCCGCCGTGCGGTCCTGCCAGCACCTGTGTCACGATTCCGGACGGCGTATCGCCTCGGCTCGATATTTGAGCCGCAACTTGGGCATACGGAAGGGCCATCGCGATCGCCGCTTGCTCCGGCCGCTGTTCGCCGTCGATCTGGAAGGTGAATCGGTCGCCAGACCGGCTGATCGCCAGCGAATGCGGGCCCTCGCCGATCGCGAAATCGCGGTAGTCGAGCGAGCGGCCTGGCCCCTTATAGCCGATGTACGCGCGGAGCCGCCGGTCGACCTCGGGCCGGCGCATGAGGCCGATCTCCACGTACTTTTGGGTATCCTTTTCATCGACGATGTAGACGGAGTCGGCGAACCAGTGACGATTTTTGGGAACATCTGGCAGCGTGAGCCGAGCCACGACCACGTCGCCGCTCGTTCCTGAAAGAGGCACGGCGATATCCGGACCAAGCGCGTACCGCCCGCTCTCGGCCACCGACGCTGACTGCCGTATCGCGCTTGCGAATCGCGTGCTAAGCACGTAAAAACCGAAGACGATGAGGCCCACCAGGGCGACGAGCGCCAGCAGCAGCACAACGACGAGGATGCGATCCTTCCTTTGGTCCGCCTCGTCCACCGCGTGCTATTTCCCGCTCATGTGCTGCAGCAGCGATTGCGGCAGATATAACTTGCCCGAGATCATCGCCGGCGCGATCGACAGCAGTCCCTCTTTGCCGTTCAGCGTGTAGGTGCGCGACCCCAGCGCGCAGCGCAGGTCCGCGCCGCCGTACTTGATCTCCACCTGGCTGCCGTTGACGGCGACGTCTTGCGCAGGGATATAAGAAGAAACCGGCTCGAGGATGTCGCCTGCGGGCCCGCCGGGCTCGCCCGCGGTGATGGACACCGTCGTCGTGGTGTCCGGGTAGATATTGACGTCGCGCGTCGAGCGCTCGTCCGGCTTGCCGATGATGGTGACGATGTGGTAGCCAGCCGTAAGCTTCGCGCCGGTCATCGGGATCACGCCGATCCTCTTGCCGTCCACGAGCACGGTGGCGCCGGCCGGTGAGCCGCGCACGTCGAGCGCGCCGTAATCGCGCGACGCGCTCGCCGCGCTGGTGTGCGCCAGCGTGAGGCTGACCTGCACCACTTGGCCTACGCTCACCTCGACGGTCGCGCTTTGCGCTTCCCAGCCCGTACGCGTGGCGACGATCGTGTGCTTGCCGGTGGAGAGCAGGTCGACGAACGCGGGCGTCCGGCCGACGTACGCGCCGTCCACCCAGATGTCCGCGCCGAGCGGCAGCGTAGTCACGAATGCACCGCCGTGCGGCGGTAGTTGCGTGGCGGCGACCGCGACCGCGAGTACGAGTGCGAGCATCAGCGCTGCGTGGTCTCCTTGTGCCGGGAGATGCGACCTTCGCGGCGAATGCCCCTATGCCGTGTCATCCGCTCCGCTCGTCGCTCTCGTCGGACGTCCGAACGTGGGCAAGTCTTCGCTGTTCAACCGACTCGCCGGCACGCGCCAAGCGATCGTCGATCCAACCCCCGGCGTGACGCGCGACCGCTTGTATGCTCCTGTCGAATGGGCCGGGCGCACGCTCACCGTCGTCGACACCGGCGGCATCGAAACCGGCGCGCTCAAGGACGTCGCCGCGCAGACGCGCGCGCAGGCGGAGCTGGCGATCCGCGAAGCCGACGTGGTGGTGTTCGTCGTGGATTCGCAGACCGGCGTGATGCCGGGCGACATCGACGTCGCCGAGCTGCTGCGACCGCAGCGCGCCAAGGTGCTGCTCGTCGCCAACAAAGTGGAATCGCCTACCACTGCGGCCTCGATCTACGAGTTCACTTCGCTGGGCTTTGACGTGCCGATGGCCGTCTCGGCGATCCACGGTCTGCAAAGCGGCGACCTGCTCGACGCGATCGTCGCCAAGCTGCCGCCCGAAGCCGAGCCGGCAGGCGACGAGGACGAGAACACGATCCGCCTCGCCATCGTCGGCCAGCCGAACGTCGGCAAGTCGTCTTTGGTCAACGCCCTGCTGGGCAAAGAGCGCGCGATCGTCTCGCCCGAGCCCGGCACGACGCGCGACGCGACCGACACGGCGATCGAATCCGGCGGACGGTCGTACGTCATCATCGACACCGCCGGCGTGCGCAAGACGGTCAAGACCGGGCCGGCCATCGACTATTATTCAAGCCTGCGCGCGGTCGCCGCGATCGGCAAGAGCGACGTCGCCTTGCTGGTGATCGACGCGACCGTGGGCGTCACCTCGCAGGATCGGCGCATCGCCGGACTGGCGATCGAGGAAGGCAAAGCGTTCGTCCTGTTGGTCAACAAGTGGGACCTCGTCGATCCGGCGACCATCGACCGCAAAGAGACGGAGGCCGCGTTGCGCGCCGAATTCTCGTTTGCGCAGTACGCGCCGATCCTCTACGCATCGGCCCTGACCAAGAAGAACGTCCACAAGATCTGGGCGACCGTGGCGGCGGCGTTCGACGAGCGCCGCAAGCGCGTGCCGACCGCCAAGCTCAACCAAGTCGTGCGCGACGTGTTCCGCGTCCATCCGCCGCCGGGCTTCCGCGGGCGCGTGCTCAAGTGCCACTACGTCACCCAGGCAGGCACCTCGCCGCCGGAATTCGTCTTCTTCGTCAACGACCCGGAGCTGGTGCACTTCTCGTACGAGCGCCATCTCGAGAACTCGTTGCGCGCCGCGTTCGGCTTCGTCGGCACGCCGATGCGCCTGGTCTTCCGGCCGCGCGTCAAGCAAGACATGAAGAAGAGCGATGAGATCATCATCGCAGGAGCCGCCGAGGGCGAACGGCCGTGAACGTCTCGCTGCCCGAAGCGCTGCTGATCGTCGCGGCGTACCTCATCGGATCGATTCCGTTCGGCGTGCTCGTCGGCAGAGGGCTCTACGGCGTCGACCTGCGCACCGTGGGCAGCGGCAACATCGGCGCGGCCAATGCGCTGCGCGCGATGGGTTTTTGGGGCGGCGTGCTGACGCTGGGCGGCGACGTCCTCAAAGGCATCGTGCCGAGCGCGATCGCGGTCTACGTGCTGCACTCCTCACCGTTGGTCATCGCCACGGTCGGGCTTGCGACTATCGTCGGACACAACTGGTCGGTCTTCTTGCACTTCGAAGGCGGAAAAGGCGTGGCCACCGGATTAGGGGTGCTGATCGTGCTGTCGTTCTACGCCGCGCTCGTGTGGGCGGTGGTGTTCCTCGCGACCGCGATCATCAGCCGGTACGCGTCGCTGTCTTCGATGCTGGCGACCGCCTCCGCGCCGATCGCGCTCTACGCACTGCACGCGCCCTGGCCATATATCGCGTACGCGGTCATCGTGCTCGTGCTCGTGCTGTGGCGGCACCGGACCAACATCGAGCGTCTGCGGGCCGGCACCGAACCGCGCATCGGGCAGAAGACAAGTCAAGGAGCCACATGATCTCGACCAATGATTTTCGGACCGGCGTCTCCGTCATCGTCGACGGACAGATCTGGACCGTCGTCGATTTCCAGCACGTCAAACCCGGCAAGGGCTCGGCGTTCGTGCGCACGCGCTTGAAGAATCTGCTGCGCGGCAACGTCTTGGAGAAGACGTTTCGCGCCGGCGAGATGCTGCAGCGTGCCATCATCGACACGCGCGAGATGCAGTACCTGTATAACAGCGGCGACGAATACCATTTCATGGATCAGACCAACTACGAGCAGATCCACCTCGGCCGCGACATCCTGGGCGACGGCACCGAATTCCTCAAAGAGGGCATGACCATCGAAGTGCAGTTCCACGACGGCAAAGTGATCAGCGCGTCGCTGCCCAACCACGTTGAGCTCAAGGTCGTCCAAACCGATCCAGGTTTCCGCGGTGACACGGCGACCAATCTCACCAAGCCGGCGACGCTCGAGACCGGCGCGGTCGTGCAGGTGCCGATCTTCATCAATCCCGACGACACGATCCGCATCGACACGCGCGACCGCAAGTACATCAGCCGCGTCTGACCCGCCACCGGCGGCACAGCGCCCCTTTCTCGGCATGCGAACGGCGCTTGAGCGCGAGCTCGTAGCGCAGCGCGGCGCCTTTGTCCGAAAAGCGTTTGGTGAACGCGAGCGTCACGGGTCGGCGCCCGCGCAGCGCCTTCGATCCTTTGCCGGCGTTATGCGCGCCGATGCGCGCGACCGGATCGAGCGCGTAGCCGCAGTAGAACGAACCGTCGCGCGTGCGCGCGAGATAGACGTAGTGCCAGCGGCGCCTTATCGCGCGCAGGACGCATCACCCCGGGCCTGCAAGGGTCGGCCGATGAGCACGCTCGTGCGTTTTGCATGCCGGACGGGTTTTCATGCCCTGGTTTGAAGCGGCCGGCTTCATCGTCTTCGGCTTTTTCGTCGGCACCTATGGCAGCATGGTCGGCGTCGGAGGCGGCTTTCTGATCGTTCCGCTGCTGCTGTTCCTGGGCGCGCCTGCGCGCGTCGCAGCAGGCACGTCGCTGGCCGTCGTGCTTGCCAATTCCACGTCGTCAACGCTGTCGTATCTGCGCCAGAAACGCGTCGACGTCAAGAGCGGACTGATCTTTTCCGCTGCCGGCGTCCCGGGCGCGCTCTTGGGCGCGTATGCCGACCAGCATGTGCCGCATCGCGTGTTCACGCTGCTCTTCGGCCTGCTGCTCGTCGCGGTCGCCGTGCGCGCCTTCCTCGCGCGCGACCCGCCGCCGCCCATGCAGTCTCAGTCCGAAACGGCGCCGGCCGAGGGGCAGCTCAGCCGCGATTTCGTCGACGCGCAAGGCGTTCGCCACAGCTATCGTTTCAATGTCTGGGGCGCGATCGGCGTGTCTGCAGCCACGGGTTTCCTGGCGAGCATGTTCGGCATCGGCGGAGGCGTTGTCCAGGTCCCCGCGATGGTGTACCTGTTCGGCTTTCCCACGCACATCGCAGTGGCGACCTCCCAACTCGTCATCGCTATCACCTCAGCGGTGGGCACCGCATCGCACGCGTATTACGGCGACATCATGCTTGCGCCGGCGGTATTCTTGGCGATCGGCGCGATCGCAGGCGCGCAGGTCGGTGCGCACTTGGCATCGCGCTTACAGCCCGGCCCCCTTATGCGCTGGTTCTCGCTCGCGGTCGCCGCGGCGGCGCTCTATCTGATCTACAGCTCCGCGTTCAAGCACTAACCGGCGCCCGTCCAACGCTTGAACAGCTCGTTCGGCACGCCCAAGGCGTCGAGCGCCTTGCCGACCGCGTGGTTGATGATGTCGTCCACCGACTTCGGCTTCTGATAGAAGCCCGTGATGGGCGGTGTCAGCACCGCGCCCAACTCGGCCAAGCGCGTCATGATCCGCAGATGTCCCAGATGCAGCGGCGTTTCACGCACCGACAGGACGAGCCGGCGCCGCTCCTTCAAGCAGACATCAGCGGCGCGCACGAGCAGGTTGTCGTTCATCGAGTACGCGATCGCCGCGGCGCTTTTCATCGAGCATGGGATCACGAGCATGCCGTCGGTCCGAAACGAGCCGCTCGAGACCGCTGCGGCCAAGTTGGTCTCGTCGTGCACGTGATCGGCGAAGCGCTCGACGTCGGCCGGCGCGAAATCCGTCTCCAACGCCAAGGTGCGCTTGGCCTGTGCGGTCATGATGAGATGGGTCGTTGTGCCGGGGATCGCGTGCAGCGCTTCGAGCGCGCGCACGCCGAGGATGCTGCCGCTCGCGCCGGTGATGCCGACGATGTAGGTGGGCATCGGCTACGTGAGGACGATCTCGCGCACGCGCATCTCGACGCGCGAGTCGAAGCGCCGCGGCGAGCACCGCGCGCACGACACGCGCACGCCGGGGCGGCGCTTGCGGGTGAGCGCGAGCCGGCAGCGCGGGCATTCCAAGACGTAGCGCCGGCGGCTGCTCCGGCGCGCGACCGGCAGATTGTGATAGATGCTGTCGAGGCCGACCTCGCTCATCTTGGCCTTGAACTCGCGCCCGTGGCCGCTGGGGAGTCCCGTGTGGAACAGCCACGCGTGCACCATCTCATGAAGCAGCGTGTCGCGCACGTGGGCGGGATGGCGCGACAGCAGCGGAATCGACAGCTCGATCAAAGCCGGGCGATAGCTGATGCGGCCGGTGACCGTGGTCAGACGCGCGTTGTATTTGATGCGGTGCGCGCGGAGCACGCCGTTGAAATGCTCGAGGTTGAGCCGCGCGAAGAGCAACTGCAGGTCTGCGATCGACGGCAGGCTGACCGGCGCGATGCGCTCGGCAGAAGCAAATGACACTACGGGGGATGCACCTTCGCGCTCGCGCGGGGGCTCCCTTCGGCGCGCGTGCGGCGGTCGAATGAATTCGACCGCTACATGCGAACCGGTGGGGCATGAAGCTGTACGTCTCGGCAGACATGGAAGGCATCGCGGGTATCACGTCGGTCGAGCAGACCAATCCGGTCGGCCAGCCCGAATACGCGCGCTCGTGCGAGCTGATGACCGGCGAGGTCAACGCGGCGTGCGAAGCGGCGCTGGCCTCGGGCGTCAAAGAGATCCTCGTCAACGACTCTCATTGGAACATGCGCAACATCATCCACGAGCAGCTGCCGCCATCGGTGCGCTTGATCCGCGGGAGCCCCAAGCCGCTGTCGATGAACGAAGGGCTCGATCCGTCATTCGGCGCCGCGGCGTTCATCGGCTATCACGCGGGTGCAGGCACGCACGATGCGGTGCTCGACCACACCTACACCGGGGAAACGGTCTACGAAGTGCACATCAACGGCCAGGCCTGCAGCGAAGCGCGCATCAATGCCGCGGTCGCGGGCTCCTTCGGCGTGCCCGTCATCTTGCTGTCAGGCGATCAGTCGGCGTGCGAGGATGCGCGCAGCTTCTTGCCCTGGGTACAGACCGTCGAGGTCAAGCGCGCGATCGGGCGGTACGCGGCCGATTCGCTCTCCCCGCACGAAGCCCGCGCCGCCATTGCAGCCGGCATGAAGCGCGCGCTCGCCGAGGCCCCGAAACGGGGCGCCCAACCGTACCGCTTCGACAGCCCAGTGACGCTGGATATACGCTTCACGTCGACCGCCAAGGCCGATATGGCGGCGCTGCTGCCCGGATCTGAGCGCATCGGCGGGCGGTATATCCGCTATGCGCACGACGATTTTCTCACGGTTTTCCGGGCTTTTCGGGTGCTCATGACCCTGGGTGGGTCCGTGGATTAGAGGGGCTGCAAAAAACTTCTCGAGCGGGCTGTAACAAAACGGGGGGCCACCCGGTCTTGTGAATAGCCGGGTGACGCTCGTGCGGTCCCCCAAGGATAAGGCGCACCCGGCACCATGAACCGATAGAGGCGCGGACCACAGTTTGGATCCGCGCCTATTTGCGTCACGAAGTCGGGGCGCCGACCTCTTCGCCCGGCTTGTCGGGCGCGGCGGATTCGGGGCGCTCCTCACCCGTCGTCGGCGCCTCCTCGGCTACGACCTCCGGGGCCGCAGCTGCCGCGGGCTCGACGGCTTCAGACGCGGCCACGGGCGCGGGTGCGGTTGCGGGCGCGGATGCGGCCTCTGATGCCGGCTCCCAATCGTAGTCAGATGGATTGAGGCCCTCAGGGCGCAGGCTGTTGGCGTGCAGCCAGTCGAGCGCGAGGTGATAGTGCCGCTTGGTGCGATAGCCTAGCCAGCGCCGGCGCAACGTGTCGTCTTCGTCGACCGCCTCGCGGAAGCGCCGAAACGCGCCCTTGCCCGAGATCGCGGTGCGCAGCCGCCCGGCGACGGCGATGTCCTCCACCAGGCTGATGAAGTCGGACATGATGCCGTAGCGCACCTCGGTCGTCACCGGCGAGATCTTCTTCATCTCCGGATCGGCGTCGGCTTGCGCGATACGCACATTTTCTTGATCGCCGAGATTGTGCATGAAGTGCTCGACCGCGTGCGTGTTGAGCTTGTAGTACGCCACGCTGTCGACGTCGCCGCCGGTCAGCGCCGTTCCCAGCTCGTCGAGCAGCTGACTGCGCTTGATCGGTCCGGGCCGCACGACTCGTGCCGGCGCCCGCGCAGCGACGCTGACCGCCGCTTCGATGCCCAGCGCCTTGCGGATGTCCGCCGGATCGACCGACGGAAGGCCGAGATGGCCGAGGCGGACGTGGTGGCCGGCGAGCTCGATCAGCAGGTCATCGAGTTTGCGCCGCGTTTGCGGGTCGCCGATCGCATCGACCGGGGAGACGCCGTCGAGGTCCGGCAGGGGGCGCCGGATCCATTCGGCCGTGATGTGCGTGTTGTCCGTCGTGTCCTTCATAGCTGTCCTGTCTTTCCCGCCCTTGGGAAGTCATGTCTTGGCGCTGACCGGGCGTCCGAGACTTTCGGCGATGGTCAGCACGTCGTCCTCGGTCAGGCCTAGGCCGTTGATGCCCGCATAGTATTGATTGATGATGTCGTGCGTGCGCCCAGTCAGTGCGCGTTCCTCACGCACGCGTTTGACCTCTTCGAGCACCCGTTTGGCCAGCGCCGCGTCCACGGTGACTCCCGCCTTGGCGAGCTTGGCCTCGTTCTTCTTGAGCGCAGCCTCGATGACCGACATCCCGCTGTGCTTGCCGTAGATGAAATGCATGTGGCCGCCCACCAGCTCCGCCGGCACCGCTTCGTACATGCGCCGGTCGATCAGCATGGCGTGCGTGTGGATGCCCGATTCGTGCGCGAACACGTTGGCGCCGATGATCGGCTCGTGCGCCTGGATAGGATACCCGGAGACCGATTCCATGAAACGCGCCAGCTCCCACAGCTTGTTGTACTTGAAACCGGGGATGTCGACGCCGTAGAGGACCTTGAGCGCGGTGACGACTTGGTGCAGCGGCACGTTGCCCGCGCGCTCGCCGTAGCCGTTGGCCGTGACCGTGAAGGCCTTGAAGCCGCACGCCAGCGAGGTGATGCAATTGATGGTGGCCAGACCGTAGTCGTTGTGGAAGTGGTTGAGCAGCGTGACGTCTTTGGGCATGGCTTCGACGATGCGCGTGCTGTGCCAGCGCGTCGCCTCGGGCGTCAGGCAGCCGACCGTGTCGGGCCATGACGGCCGCGTGGCGCCCGCGGCCAAGCCAGCTTTGAACAGCTCGATGAAGTAGTCGACGTCGCCGCGGCTGCCGTCTTCGCCGCCGAACTCCACGCGTTCGACGCCGTGGTCGCGCGCGTAGCGGATCGCATCGCACTGCATGCGGATGTTCGCCTGCCGGAAGAACGACAGCGGTAAGTCGAGCCACTCCGATTCGGACTTGCCTTCGCGCGCGAGCAGCGCTTTGCCGATCTTGTATTTCATGTGCAGATCGCTGCCCGAGGTGAAGACGAAGAACGTGACCGCGCTGGGCGCGACCTGGATCTCGTGCAGCGCGGTCAGCGTCGCGTCGATGTCCTTGCTCGTCGAGCGGCACATGACGACGACGTCGAGATCCTCGCGGATCTCGCCTTTGCGCTTGCCGTTCATGATCAGCTGCAGCGAGCGGCGCTCATCATCGGAGACGGCGGGGAAACCGACGTCCATGATGTGCACGCCGATGTCGGACAGGCGCCGGCAGATCTCATACTTGGTCTCCGGCGTATAGGCGATGCCGCACATCTGCTCGCCGTCGCGCAACGACGTGTCGTAGATGCGCAAGTCCGATGCCGGCGGAAATGTGATGTTCTTGGTATACTCGCGCGGGTCGCGGATGAGCTGCTCGATCGGCTCGCGGAATTCCATGGGACCCTAGGGTTCGACGATAATCTCGCCACGCATTCCGGCTGAATAATGAAAGAAACAGCCGTAGAGGAAGGTGCCGGGCGACGCGGCGACGAGCGGCGCCGAGCTGGCGCCGGGCGCGATGACGCCGCTGCTCCACGGCTCTGCGCCGATCGTGCCGAAGGGTTTGAGCACGGCCTCGGTCCAGCGCGGTTCGCCGAAACGCGCCGCACCGGGCAGGCCGGTCGCGGTGTGCTGCGCCTGCTGATCGGCGTTGACGAAGACGATCGCATCGCCGACGTGCACGTGAACGATTGCCGGCGCGACACCCACGGAATCACCGGCGGCCAGATGCGTGATCTTGGCGTTGCGCTCGAGGCCCAACGTCACCGTGATCGGAGCGTTTGTCGCCTGCGCGTTGCGCGGCTCGACGCCTAACGCAAGCGTCGCCGCAAACGCGGCGGCCAAGCAACCCAGCCCGATTCGTCCCACGATACTAGACAGTTGTGTCCTCCCTAACCGGGCACGTATCGCCCCTATCACAGTTTTCGGCTTTCCCAAGAGAGAACGTAGCCCTTTGGCGCATGGTTCCGGGTAACAGGTGGCATGCCCGAAAGGTCCTACTGGATGTGAGCAAAGTGCGCCGCTCTTCATTGTCTTTGGTGCGCGGGCCGTTCGCGCGGTCCCGGGCGACTTTCTGGTCGCTCGAGACGGCGCCCGATGCCGCACCTCGCGCAGTCGCGGCCCTTGCGACCACAGCCCTCATCTGGGCGACGCTTTCCGCGTGGCATGCGCCGGCGACGCTCGCCGTGTTGGTCGTGTGCGCGGTCTTCATGGAGCTGTTCACCGGCGACATCATGCGCGCCGGCGGGCGCGTCATCGGCCCGTCGTTGGCGATCGTCGTCGCCGCGTTCGCGCTCTATGGCACGCCGGCCGCCGTGCTGGTCGGATTCGCGCGCGGCGGCGCGCGCTTGCTTTCCTCGCGCGCGCTGACCGGGTCTGACAGCGCCTTTATCCTCGCTGGATCGGTGTTCGGACCGCTTGTCGGCGGCGTGTTCGCCACTACGGCGGCCGCGTTCGGCATGCCGCTGCTCGGCGTCGGCGCGCTCTACGCGTTGTCCGCATACGCCGCGGAGGTGCTCGCGCCGGCAGCGCTGATGCGCAGCTCGGGGCCACCCTCGCTCGCGCTTGCGGGCGACGGCATCGCCGGTTGGGCGCTGACGGCGTTTTGCGCGTTGACCGGGCTCGGATACTTGTTGGCCGGCGACATCGCGGCGCGGCATTGGAGCGCGCTCGTCTATTTCATCGTGCCGCTGGTCGTCATCCGCCTCTCGTACTCGGCGCTGCGCGCCCGCTCCGAGCGTTACCTCGCGGCGCTCGAGCACGAGAACATCGAGTTCTTCGACAAGATCGGCAAGCTCGATCGCATCAACGGCGATCTCATCGAAGCGCTGGCGTTCGCGGTCGACTACCGCGACGGCGTCGACAGCGGCCGTTCGCGCCGCGCCGCGCAGATGGCGGCCGCGATGGGTCAAGCGCTTGGACTGCCGCCGGTCGAGCTCGAGATGCTGCGCCGCGGCGCGCTGCTGCATGACGTCGGCATGCTCGCCATGCCCGGCCAGCGCACGCCGCGCCACATCGAGGTCGGTGCGCGGCTGGTCGCGCGCTGGCGCGACTATCGCCAGATCGCCGAGATCGTCGAGCAGCACTGCGAATTGTTGGACGGCAGCGGCTATCCGCGCGGCTTGCACGGCAACGACATCTGCATCCCTGCGCGCATCGTCGGGGTCGCGACCAAGTACGTCGAGCTGACGACGCAGCGCCCGCAGGGAGCCGGCATGTCGCATGAGGAGGCGGTCGCCGAGATCCTCTCCCTGACGCCGCACAAGTACGATCCGATGGCGGTCGAGGCGCTTGAAGCGGCCATTGCGCCGGCGACGGCCGACGTGCTGCCGCTAATCCGCCGCTAGGCCTTGTCGCGCCAGCGGTAGGCTCAAGGTCACGGTCGTGCCCTTGCCGGACTCGCTCCACAATTCGGCGCTGCCGCCCATGCGTTCCATCGCCGTCTTGACGATCGCCAGGCCCAGACCCGACCCGGTGACGTCGCCGCGCATCTCGCCGCGGAAAAAGCGCTCGAACGCGTGGGCCTGCTCGTCCGCCGGCATGCCGGGACCGTCGTCGCTCACTTCGATGACCGCGCGCCCGTCGTCACGCCGGGCACTGACCTCGACGTGGGCGCCGGGGGCATGTTTGGCAGCGTTCTCGATCAGATTGCGCACCGCGTCGCGCAGCTCTGCCGGATGGGCGCGCACCTGCAACGGACCGGGAGCGTCGAGGGAGAGCGCGCCTGCGGGCACGAGCGGACGCGAGCTCTCGGCGGCGTCGCGCGCGACGCGCGCCGCATCCACCAGTTCGAGCTCGGCATGCGGTTGATTGTCAAGGCGCGCGAGCGCGAGCAGTTTGTCGATGAGATGACGCATGCGTTCGGTCTCGACGGCGATCGTTTCTAAGATGTCGTTGGCGACGCGCGGCTCGGTCACCGCGCCGCGCCGCAGCACGGAGACGTAGCCGGAGATCACCGTCAGCGGCGTGCGCAGCTCGTGCCCTGCGTCGGCGGAGAACTGGCGCATGCTTTCCTCGGTCTTGCGGCGCTGCTCGAACGCCGCGCCGACCCGTTCGGCGGCCGAGTTGTACGCGTTGGCGAGCGCGGTGACTTCGCCGGGCGCGCCGCGCACCAGCGTACGGCGCGAGAAATCGCCGCGCGCGAGACTGTCCAGCGCGTTGGTGACGTCGACGATGGGCGCGAGCGCCTGGCTCGCGAGCACGCGGCCGGCCACCCAGCCGATGATGAGCGCGATGGCGAGCACGATGGCCAAGGTGAGCCAGTATGGGCCGAGGTTGAACAGCAGAAAATCGAAGGCAGGTTGGATCGTGATGTAGCCGCCCGGATAGGGCACGAAGCGCAGCGGTCCGCGGTCGGCCGGCATGACGCCGCGCTTGACGCCGACGTATTCCGACCCGATGGTGGACTGCTGGATATCGCCGGCCAAGAAGCGCCCTTCGTTGTCGAACACCGCGCCGTGCAGGCCGAGGCTCTCCAGATCGTTGGCGACGGCGGGCGCCAGCAGACGCAGCGCGCTCTCGTTCGAGCCGAGCGCGGTGCCAAGCACGCGCACGTTGGCGGCGGGCGCCATGAGCATGGCATGGGTCTCTTGATCGAGCATGCGAACGAGGATCAGGGACGACGCCACCACGACAAACGCGAGCAGCGCGACCAGGACGATCGCGTACCAGGCGGTGAGGCGGTTGGCGAGGGAGTTCACGGGAGGTCGTCTTCGCGCAATGCGTAGCCGACTCCGCGAACCGTATGGATGATGCGCTTGCTCTCGCCGCCGTCGACCTTGGCGCGCAGGTATGAGATGTACGTCTCGACGATGCCGACCTCGCCTTCGAAGTCGTGGCCCCACACCTGCTCGAGCAGCTGTTCTTTGGTGAGCACGCGCCGCGGCACGCGGATCAAGGCGACGAGCAAGTCGAACTCGCGCGGCGTCAGCCCGATGCGCCGTCCACCGCGCAGCACTTCGCGCGTCTCGACGTTGACCGTCAGATCGTCGTAGCGCAGTTCGGCGCCGGCGGCCAGCTTGGGCCGGCGCAGCGCCGCGCCCAGGCGTGCGAGCAGCTCTTCGAACGCGAACGGCTTGGCGAGGTAGTCGTCTGCTCCTCGGTCGAGCGCGACGACCTTGTCCGGGATATCGCCCTTGGCGGTCAGCATGATGATCGGCGCTTCCGTCTTCTTGCGCAGCATCGGCAGCAGCGTGAAGCCGTCGATCTTGGGCAGCATGACGTCGAGGATGATGATGTCAGGCTCCCACTGGCCGACGAGATCGAGCGCCTGCGCGCCGTCGGCGGCCGAGCGCACGGTGTACCCCTCGCGGGCAAGCCCAAGCTCGAGCATCTCGCGCACGTGGCGTTCGTCGTCGACGATGGCGACCTTCGGAGTTGTTTTCATGGCCTTTGTAGACTATCGGTTCTGGCTGGGAAAGTGCTGTGCGCTGCGGCATGGCGCCCCTTTCACCCGCCCAGGTAGGCCGCCGCCACCGCCGCATCGCCCGCGATGTCTGGCGAGGCTCCTTGCTTGACGACGTTGCCGCGTTCCAGGACATAGGCGTAGTCGCTGATCGCCAGCGCCTGGCGCGCGTTCTGCTCGACCAGCAAGATCGACAGGCCCTCTGCGCGCAGCTGCTTGATGATCGCGAAGATCTGCGCGACGAGCAACGGCGCGAGTCCCATCGACGGCTCGTCGAGCAGCAACAGCTTCGGGCGTGCCATCAGCCCGCGCGCGATCGCGAGCATCTGCTGTTCGCCGCCCGACAGCGATCCTGCGGCCACATCCGCGCGTTCGCGCAGGACGGGGAAGCGTTGGAACATCGACTCGACATCAGCCGCGATCTGGGCACGGTCACGCCGCGTGAACGCGCCGACCTGAAGATTCTCGCGCACGCTCATCTGCGCGAGGATGAGACGGCCTTCCGGAACCTGCACGAGCCCGGCGGCGACGATGTCGTGGGGCTCAAGCCCGCTGATGCGCCGGCCGGAAAGTTCGATCGTGCCGGCGCTCGCGCGCACGATACCCGAAATGGCCAACAGCGTCGTCGTCTTGCCCGCGCCGTTCGCGCCGATGATCGTGGCGACGCGTCCCTGTTCCAGTCGCAGGCTGATGCCGTGCACCGCCTCGACGCCGCCGTATCCTGCGCGCAGGTCGCGCACGTCCAGCAGCGCTGCTCCGTTCGTGCCGCTTGCCGCGCCTCCCGCGCCGCTCATGCGCCGCTCTCCACGCCCAAGTATGCCTCGACGACGCGCGGGTCGTTGCGCACCTGCGCCGGCGTGCCTTCTGCGATCTTCTCGCCGAAGTCGAGGACCGCGATGCGATCGCATGCCGACATGACGAGCGCCATGTCGTGCTCGACGAGCAGCACGCTCATGCCCCGCTGGCGCACGAGGCGGAGGATCTCTTCCCGCAAGCGCTCCGTTTCCACCGGATTGAGTCCGGCCGCCGGCTCGTCCAGCAGCAGCACGCTCGGCTGCGCCGCGATCGCGCGCGCCAACTCGACGCGGCGCTGCTCGCCGTGCGCGAGGTTGCGCGCCTCGACATCTGCGCGATCGCCCAGTCCAAGCTCCTCAAGCAATTCGCGCGCGCGTCGCCGCAGCGCGCGCGCACGCGCGAGCGTGGGCGGCCATCCGAGCAGTTGGCCGAACAGCGAATCGTCCGCTTTGAGATGCATGCCGGCGACGACGTTGTCGAGCGCGGTCATGTGCGCGAACAAGCGCGATGTCTGATATGTGCGCGCGATCCCAAGCGCAGCGATCTCGTATGGCTTGGCGCGATCGATGCGGCGCTCCCCAAACGTGATCGTGCCGCTCGTCGGCGCGGTCAGGCCCGTCATGAGGTTCAGCACGGTCGTCTTGCCTGCGCCATTGGGACCGATGAGGCCGAACAGCGCACGCTCGGGCAGCTGCAGCGTCAGGTCCTTGACCGCGCGCACGCCGCCGTATGCCTTGGTCACGCCGTGCAGCGCGATCATCGGCGCGCCCGCCCGCGGAACACCGACCATAACCCTTGCGGCAAGAAGATGATGACGAGCAGCAGGATCACCCCATTGACGACGTCGCGATAGTTCCCCAAGAAGCGCAGCGCCTCGGGCAGGATCGTGAGCAGGCCCGCGCCGAGAATGGGGCCGCCGACCGAGCCCATGCCGCCGACGACCGCATAGGCGAGCATGTCGACTGCTTTGGAAAAACCGTAGTCGCTTGGGCTGATGAAAAAGGATGAGAAAGCTGCGAGCGCGCCTGCGTAGCCGGCGATGAAGGCGCCGATCGCGAACGCGAGCAGTTTGTAGGCAGACGGGTTGATGCCAAGCCCGGACGCCGCCACCTCGTCCTGCGCGATCGCGGCGAAGGCGCGGCCCGCGCGCGAGCGCGTGAGGCGCCAGAGCGCGAACGTGATCAGCGCGAGCGAGCCGTAGATGATCGGCGTGTTCGCCAAGGGCGGGATGCCGGCGATGCCCTCAGCGCCGCCCGTGATGCTCAGGTTGACCGCGAAGATGCGCACGATCTCGCCGAAGCCGATGGTCGCGATCGCCAAGAAGACGCCGCGCAGCCGCAAGACCGGCCAGCCCAAGATCAGTCCGGCGATCGCGGCCAGACACGACCCGGCGAGCACAGCTCCGAAGAACGGCCAGTGGCCGCGCATGACCAGCAGCACCGACGTGTACGCGGCGATCGCCATGAACCCCATGTTGCCGAGCGAAAGCTGGCCGCAGGCCAGCGTGACCCAGACCGAGAGCGCCAGCAGCGAATTGATGCCGATCTGATTGATGAGAGCCGAGTGCGCGGCGTAGAACGCCGGTAGCGCGTGCACGTGGCTAGGCCGCGCGCAGGCTGCGCTTGCCGAGCAGGCCGGTCGGACGGATGATCAGGACCAGGAACAGTATCGCGAAGACGATCGCGTCGCGATAGCCCGAGCTCAAGTACGCGACCGACAGATCTTCCGATAGTCCGATGAGCAGCCCGCCGAGCATCGAACCCGGGATCGAGCCCATGCCGCCGAGGATGATCACCGCGAGTCCCTTGAGCTCGACCGTCGAGCCCATCACCGAACTCACCGTGTTGAAGTTGAGCGCGAACAGGATGCCGGCCACTGCGCCGAGCGCGGACGCGATGAAAAACGTCTGTGCGTAGACCGCTTCGAGGTCGATGCCGACCAGCTGCGCCGCGCGCGGGTTCTCCGCGACCGCGCGGATCGCGCTGCCCAGACGCGTGTAACGCAGCAGCGCCTGCAGCCCGATCATCAGCGCGAGGCTGGCGACGAAGATCGTGAGCTGCATGATCGTGAAGGTCGCCGGTCCGAGCGTGACCGTCGGCGTGCGCACGACGTCGAATGGGAAGTGTCGCACGTCCGGTCCGAAATAACCGTTCGCCATGGCGACGTAGATCATGCCGACCGCGATGCTTGAGATGAGCGGCGCGAGCGGGCCGGCCTGGCGGCGGCGCAGCGGCCAGAACGCGACGCGGTCGAGCACCACGCCGGCCACGCCGCCGGCGAGCGCACCGCCGAGCACAGCGGCGAGCACGGGCACGCCCTTGAGCACGAGCACCAGCGCAGTGAACGCGCCGATCATGAAGATCGACGCATGCGCGAGATTGAGGATGTCGAGCACGCCGAAGATCAGCGTGTAGCCGAGCGCGAAGAGCGCGTAGACCGCGCCGATGAACAATCCGTTGACGAGCTGCTGGACTAACATGGGGATGAGGCGGGCGGACGGCGTGAGAGGGGTTCTGAGAAGACGAGGCCTCTGAGGCGGCGAGAGCCGCCGAAGGAGCCGCGGAGATTCAAATCTTCCGAATCCGCGAGCGCGCCGAGGCGCCAGAACCCCTTCACGCCGTCCAGCCGGTTAGAAGCCCACGAAGCGGCCGTTATGCACCATCAGCACGACGCCATCACCTGACGCGTCACGGTTGCCCGTGAACGAAAACGCGCCGAGCACGGTGTTGACCGGCTTCATCGACTTCATCGCGTCGCATACGTCTTTGGGTGAGAACGACTTGGCGGCCGTCAGCACGTTCTCCATGATCTGCGCGGCCGCGAACGCCTGGGCGGCGAACTGATCGGGATCCTTGAGGAAGCGCACGCGATATGCTTGGACGAAATCGAGGTTGCCGGGCGTCTGCGCGCCGATCGCCCATGCGGCTCCCACCACGACTCCTTCAGCGGCGCCGCCCGACAAGCTGTAGACTTGCGGCGAGTTCAAACCGTTGCCGCCGACGATGTGCGCCTTGATGCCCAGTGTGTGCGCATCGGAGACGATATGACCCGCTTCGACCGCCAGCGCGCCGACGAACAAAAGATCCGGATTCGCGCCTTTGATATTGGTGAGCTGCGCCTGAAAATCGACGTCGCCTTTGGAGAACGTCTGCGTCGAGACGATCTGGACGTGCTGCGCGTCCAGCGCGGCTTTGGCGACCTCGTAATCGGTCTTGGTGAACGCGTCGTCGTTGCCGTAGATGATGGCAGCCGTCTTGACGTGGTAGCGCTCGATGACGGCCTTGAGCGCGTGCGGCACGACCGCCGCTTCGGTCAGGGAGTCGCGAAAGACGCAAGGTCCCATCGCGGTGACGCCATTGGCGGTGTTGGAGATGCCGAGCACCGGCATGCCGGCGGCGACGGCGATCGGGTCGGCCGCAAACGCTTCGCTCGACAAGGTGGGGCCGATGATCGCGGCCACCTTGCCACCCGTCGTGAACGATTGGAACAGATTGACGGCTTGGCCCTTTTGCGAGGCCGCGTCTTCGATGTCGAACGTCAGGTGCACGCGGCCGTTCTTGTTGACGTAGTCCTGGCCGAGCATCAGCCCGTTCTTCTGCCCGTCTCCGTACGAGCCGGCTGAGCCGCTGATGTCGAAGACGGCACCGACGCCGGCATCGCCGCTTGCCGCCCGCGCGGGGCATGCGCTGAGCACGAGCAGCGCCGCGGCGGAAAATGCGAAAAACGCCCGAGTAGAGCTATGCATCGTCAGTCAGCCTTTCGTGCGACGCGCAAAGGGTTGGCGGATAGTACGCGCCGGCGGAGGAAGCGACCTCCCGGGGTAGCCCGCCCACCCACCGAGCTAGGAGGCGTAGATGGCCGGCGTCGCAGACGTGCCTGAGTTTTTCAACGCGGCGCTGCATTTCGTCGATCGCAACGTCGAGCTTGGTCGCGCCGGCAAGATCGCGGTCGAGTGCGGCGATCGCGCATTGACATACGGCGACGTGCTCGCGGGCGTCAACCGGACCGCGAATCTGTTCATCTCGCTCGGCGTGCAGGTCGAGCAGCGGGTCGCGATGCTGCTCCCCGACTGCCCGGAATTCGTCGACTGTTTCTTCGGCGCGATGAAGATCGGCGCGGTCGCCGTTCCGACCAACACGCTGCTCAAGCCGCACGACTATCGCTACATGCTCGAGGACAGCCGTGCGCGCGCGCTCGTCGTCTCCACATCGCTGTGGGGTTCGGTCGAGCCGATCATCGACGAGCTGCATCATCTCGCCGTCATCGCGGTTGTGGACGACGCGGGCACCGGCATGCCGCCGGATCCGGGCGTGCCGGTCGTCGATTTCCGCCACGCGTGTGCGGCGGCCGCGTCGACGTTTGACGCCTATCGGACGAGCAAAGACGACGCGGCCTTTTGGCTGTACAGCTCGGGCACGACCGGTTTCCCGAAAGGCACGATCCATCTGCACCATGACATGGTGTTCTGCTGCGACACGTTCGGCAAGCATGTGCTGGGGATCAGCGAGCACGATCGCACCTTTTCAGTCGCCAAACTCTTCTTCGCCTACGGCCTCGGCAACGCGCTCTACTTCCCCTTCGGCGTCGGCGCCACAACGATTCTCAATCCGGCGCGTCCGTTGCCCGAAGCGGTGCTCGAGATCGCGGCACGCAGCAAGCCGACGATATTCTACGCCGTGCCGACCGCATACGCGGCCATGCTCGAAGTGCCGGATGGACCCAAACGCTTCGATCTGTCGTCCGTGCGATTCGGAGTGTCCGCCGGCGAGGCGTTGCCGGCGGAGATCTACCGGCGTTGGAAAGAAGCGTTCGGCTTCGACATCATCGACGGCATCGGCTCGACCGAAGCAGCGCACATGTTCATCTCCAATCGCCCTGACATGATCCGGCCCGGGTCGTCAGGCCGCATCGTGCCCGGCTACGATGCGCGCATCGTCGACGCCGAAGGCGAACCGGTGCCGGTCGGACAGACCGGCCGTCTGCAGATCGCCGGCGACAGCATCGCCGCCGGCTATTGGAATCGCCACGAGAAGAACAAGGCGACGTTCCTGGGAGAGTGGTTGGACACCGGCGACACGTATCGCCAGGACGAAGACGGTTTTTATTGGTACGCCGGACGCAGCGACGACATGCTCAAAGTCGGCGGCCAATGGGTGTCGCCGGTCGAGGTCGAGAGCACGCTCGTCGAGCATGCCGCGGTGCTCGAGGCCGGAGTGGTCGGCGTGGCCGACGAAGTCGAGCTCGTCAAACCGGTCGCCTACGTCGTATTGCGGCGCGGACACGCGCCGTCCGACGAGCTAGCCGCCGAACTGCAGGCGTTCGTCAAGGCGCGCCTCGCCCATTTCAAGTACCCGCGCGCGCTGCACTTCGTGGACGAACTGCCCAAGACCGCGACCGGCAAGATCCAGCGCTTCAAACTGCGCGAGCGATCGAAGACGTAGGGGGCGCCATGGAAGACATCGATCGGATCACTATCGGCACGCTATTGGACCGGCAAGCCGAACGCTTCGGCGATCGCGAGGCGCTGGTCTACACCGATCGACCGGTGCGCCTCACCTACGCGCAGTTCCGCGACAAAGTCGACGCGATCGCGCGCGGGCTCATGGCGCTGGACATCAAGAAAGGCGAACACGTCTCCGTTTGGGCCTCCAACGTGCCCGAATGGTTGTATCTCCAGTACGCGACCGCGAAGATCGGCGCGGTCCTGGTCACCGTCAACACCGCGTACCGCGCGCACGAGCTGGAGTATCTGCTCAAGCAGAGCGACACGACGACGTTTTTCCTGATCCGCAGCTTCAAAGGCGTCGACTACGTCAAGACGCTGCGCGAAGTGCTGCCCGATCTCGATCGGGCGAAGGTCGGCCACGCCAGTTTCGAGACGCTGCCTAGGCTCAAGCGGCTGCTCTTCATCGGCGACGAGCGCCTGCCGGGCATGCTCAAGTTCTCCGACCTCTACGAGCTGGCGTCGCAGATCAGCCCCGAACAGCTCGCGCAGCGCTCGGCCTCGCTCAACGCGAGCGACGTCATCAACATGCAGTACACCAGCGGCACCACGGGCTTCCCCAAAGGCGTGATGCTGACGCATCGCAACATCGTGCTCAACGCCTATCACGTGAGCGGCTGTCAGAATCTGACCGAGCGCGACCGGTTGTGCTTCCCCGTTCCGCTCTTCCACTGCTTCGGCTGCGTCATGGCGAGCTTGGGCTGCATGACGCGCGGCGCCACCATGGTGCCGATCGAGGTGTTCGAACCGCGCGCCGTGCTCAACGCGATCCACACCGAACGCTGCACGGCCGTCTACGGCGTGCCGACGATGTTCATCGCGGAGCTCGAGCACCCGGAGTTCGCCAGCTTCGATCTGAGCAGCCTGCGCACCGGCATCATGGCCGGGTCGCCTTGCCCGATCGAGGTCATGCGCGCCGTCACCGAGACGATGGGCGCGCGCGAACTGACGATCGCCTACGGGCTCACCGAATCGTCGCCGGTGATCACGCAAACGCGCACCGACGATTCGATCGAGCGCCGCGTGACGACGGTCGGGCGCGCATTGCCGGGCGTCGAGGTCAAAGTGGCCGATCCGGAAAGCGGCGCTGCGCAGCCGCCGGGCACGCCGGGCGAGTTATGCTCGCGCGGGCACGGCACGATGAAGGGCTACTACAAAGACCCGCAGGCGACGGCCAAGGCGATCGACGACGACCGCTGGCTACACTCGGGCGATCTGGCGGTGCTGGACGAGCAGGGCTACGTCAAGATCGTCGGGCGCATCAAGGACCTGATCATCCGCGGCGGCGAGAACGTGTACCCGCGCGAGATCGAAGAGTTCTTGTACGGCCACCCAAAGATCTCGGACGTGCAGGTGATCGGCGTGCCCAGCAAACGCTGGGGCGAAGAAGTGTGCGCGGTCGTGAAGGTCAAGCCGGGCGAAAGTTTGAGCGCGGAGGAAGTCATAGCGTTTTGCGACGGCAAGATCCAACGCCAAAAAGTTCCGGCGCTGGTGATGTTCGTCGAAGGCTATCCGATGACGGCCAGCGGGAAGATCCAAAAGTACAAGCTGCGCGAAGCGGCGGTCGACCAATTCAGCCGGCAGGAGGACGCCGCCGTCCAAACCGCTTAGCGGCGCAGCGTCTCGCGCATCGCGGCGATCGTCCGGTCGATGTCTTGCTCCGTATGCGCGGCGGTCAGGAACATCAGCTCCATCTTCGAGGGCGGCAAGAACACGCCGCGTTCCAGCATCTTCCAATAGTAGCGCGCGTACGCGTCACTATCGGCCTCGGCGGCCTGTTCGTGGTCGCGCGGCGGCGGGCCGGGGCGGAACGCGAAGTCGACCATCGACGCGAGTCGCACGACAGGATAGTCCAGCCCGGCATCGCTCAGCGCCGCCCTCGTACCGTCGGCGAGCCGGCGTGCCAGTTGGTCCAGCCGCGAGTGCAGCGTCGAATCGCCCTCGAGCACGTCCAGAAACGCGTGCGCGGCGGCGACGCAGATCGGATTACCCGCGAACGTGCCTCCTTGGAAGACGTTGCCTTCGGGCGCCAGTGACGCCATGATGTCCTCGCGTCCGCCAAACGCGGCGATCGGTAGGCCCCCGCCCAGCGTCTTGCCGATGCACGTCAGATCTGGAAACACGCCGTAGAGCTGCTGCGCGCCGCCCAGACCGACGCGAAAGCCGGTGATGACCTCATCGAAGATCAGCACGGTCCCGGTGCGCGTGCATGCCTCGCGTACCCGCGCGAGATAGCCCTCCTGCGGCAGCACCAACCCCATGTTCCCCGCGATCGGCTCCAGGATCAGCGCGGCGCTGGTTTCGGGCTCGAGCGTGCGCTCGATCGCCGCCGCGTCATTGAACGACAACACGGCGACGTCGTCCATCGCGGCGCGGGTCACGCCGCACGCAAGCGTCGGCGCCGAGTTCGAGGACGCGCCGGCGGAAAAGATCATCTCGTCACTGTGGCCGTGATAGTGGCCGCGCAAGCGAACGATGCGCTCGCGGCGCGTGAACGCGCGCGCCACCCGCACCGCGCTCATGCACGCCTCGGTGCCGGTGTTGACGAAACGCATGCGCTCCAACGAGGGCATGTGCACGGCGAGACGCTCGGCGAGCCTGATCTCCTCCGGATGGGTCGCCCCGAACACGGCGCCGCGCTCTAGTGCAGCGCTTACCGCCGCGGTCACGGCCGGGTGCGCGTGACCTAACAACACCGGACCGTAGGCGCACAGGTAGTCGATGTACTCGCGCCCGTCCACGTCGTAGACGTGGCTGCCGCGCGCGCGCGCCAACGGCGGCGGCGGCGCGCCCACAGCCCGGCCCGCGCGCACCGGAGAATCAACGCCACCGGCGATGAAGCGCGTGGCGCGTTCGAAGAGCTCCTCGGAGTGCCGCAGGCGCCGGACTATTTCAATCGCCCGACTAACGCGCTGGAGATCGAAGTGACGCGTCAGCCGCGGCGCGCACGCCGCCGAGCCGGCGCAGCGAGCGCGAGCTCAGCGCGCTCGAATTGCCCAGCGCCTCGATCATCTCGACGTAGCGCGTGAGATCCTCGTGGCGCACCAGCCCGAGATAGTCGCCGCGTTCGTCGACGACGATGATGCAGCGCAGCGGACTCGCCGGCATGGCGCTGATGAGCACCAGCGCATCGCAATCGGCGTCGAGCGTCGGCTGGCCGCCGGTGCGCGACATGACGTTGGAGATGGAAGTCGCTTCGGCGTCGGCGGTCGGCACGCGAGCGACGTCGACGTCCGACACCAGGCCCGCGAGCCGTTCGCCGAACATCACCGCGATGATGCGCGACGAGGCGCCGGCGCGCAGCAGACCGGCGGCGGTGGCGACCGAATCCGAGGTCTGCAGCACGGGGACGTCGCGCGCGCACAGGTCCTTGACCGTCAGGCCCTCCAACGCGGTGCGCATGATGATCGCGCGATATGCGCCCTCGGCGAGGCCAGCGAGCAGCCACCCGATGAGCACGACCCACATGCCATCGATGACGTCGCCGCGCAGCAGCAGCCACACGCCGCCTGCGGCGATCAGATACGCGAAGGCCTTGCCCGCGGTCGTCGCGCGCCGCGTGGCCGCGACGACGTTGCCCGACAACTTCCACAGCAATCCGCGCAGCACCATGCCGCCGTCCATCGGATAGCCGGGAAGCGCGTTGACCAAGAACAGCAGCGCGTTCGCCGCGCCGAGGTTGATGAGCAACAACGCAGCCTGTGGATTGGCGCGCATCACGGCGGCGCCACCGGCCAGGAACGCGCTGGCGAGCACGGCGCTGACCGCGGGACCGCCGAGACCGATCGCGATATCGTCGCTGGGATCGTTGGGCGCGCCGCCGACGTGCGCGAGCCCCCCGAACAAGTACAGCGTGACCCCGGTGACCGTCAGCCCTCGGCTGCGAGCGACCAGCGCATGGCCGAGCTCGTGCGCGAGAATCGATACTCCGGCCAGTCCCGATACGATGATTGCCACCGCCAGACGCTCCAAAGGACCGGCCGCGGGCGTGACGACGGGCAAATATCCGTACGCGAGAATGCTGGTCAGGGCGCCGAAGACGATCAGCGTGGAGTAGTGGGCGCGTATTTCGATGCCGGCAAGGCGGCCTAACGTCATCATAGGGGCTGTCCTACGCGATTCGGCGGGCGTGTAACGAAACCCGTGGCTTCATAGTCGTAGGGGCAGGAGGAAGTTGCTCACGCTTCCTCCATGTCTTTTCGCGGGACAAGCAGCTCGGCGCATGGAAGCGCGGCGGCGTGCCCGAGCCTGCAGCGGTCGGATTGATTCGACCGTTCGTCGTCGTCGCAAACCGCTGGGCCGGTGGCGGCAAAGCCCACGGCCTGATCGGCGAGGTCGAGCGCGCGCTGCGCGCGCCGGCGATCGCGATCGTCGAACCCGATTTCACGCCCGCGTTTCCGGCGCGTCTCAACGAGGCGCTCGCGTCGGCATCCGCTGCGTTGATGGAGCGGTCGAATTCATTCGACCGCCCGCTGCTCGTCTGCATCGGCGGCGACGGCACGCTGTCGCTCGCCTTCGATGCGCTCGCGTCACCCGATAATGCGACGCTCGCGATTATCCCGTGCGGTTCCGGCAACGATCTTGCATTGATGCTCGGCATCCGAAAAGGCCGCGCAGCCTTCGACGTCTTGCGCGATGGCGCCGAGCGCCGGATCGACTACGGCACCGTCAATGGGCGGCGCTTCATCAACTGCGTCGGCATGGGGTTAGACGCCGAGGTGGCGGCGATGGCAGCACAGATCCGCAAGAGCGGTCTGGCGAAGGGGCTTTCGTACTACATGGCAGCGGTGCGCGGCCTGCTGATGGTCAAGCCCGTGGCCGCGATGGTGGTCACGCACGACGTCGAATTGCGCTTTGCAGATCTCGTGATGCTGACGGTCGGCAACGGCGCTTGGTATGGCGGCGGATTTCACGGCGCCCCCGACGCGAGTCTCGAGGACGGCGCGTTCGACTGCTACGCGTTTCGCGACGTCGTTGGGCTGCCGGCGCGCTTCGGCCTGATGCAGCGCATCCGCACCGGCGCGCACGCGGACGAGCCCAACGTCACGTCACTTCGCGCGAGCCACCTCGAGGTAGCTTTCGAAAGACCGGTCGCGATGCACGTGGACGGCGAGCTCGCACTGGTGCAAAGCGCGAAGATCGAGTTGGTGCCGCGCGGCGCGCGGGTCATAGCGCCGGTCGAATAAATTCGACCGCTCCATAGGCCTCGAAGCGCTATTGCATCGACCAGTCGTAGGTGTTCCAATACGCCGAGGTGGCCGGCGACGGTTTGAAGCCATGGAACTTGTCGCTGATGACGTCGATGCGACGGTCGTGGAACACGAAGATCGTCGGCGCTTGCTCGATGAGCTCGTGCTCGATGATCGAGTAGTCCTTGATGCGGCGCGCTTGATCGAAGGTGCCGAGCGTGTCCTTCTCCGCGTCGTCAAGCTTCCTATCGCACCAGAACAGATCGTTCTGGCCGGCGGGCGGGAATTGATCGCAGTCGTAGAGCGATGAGTTGTCCGGGTCGACGCCGCTCGACCAGGCGAAAAAGGCCATCTGGAATTTGCCGCTGTTGATGATGCCGCCCGTCTGCGCCGGCCCGAAATACAGCGATGCAGGGTAGGTCTTCTGAGACACGGCGACGCCGACATCGTGCAGTCGCTGCTGGACCAACGTAGCGACCTGGGTACCGAGGACGTCGCCGCTCACATAGGAGAACTGCAGCTCGAGCCGCTTGCCGTTCTTCTGGCGGATCCCATCGGGTCCGACCGTCCAGCCGGCCTCGTCGAGCAGCGCACGCGCGGCGGCCGGATTGTTGTCGTAAAACGGCAAGTCGTGCGGATAGGCCCAGCTGTACGGTGCGATATCGGATGTCGCGGGCTGGTAGACGTCGTGCGTGACGGTGTGCGCCATGCTCTTGCGATCCATCGCGTATTCGACGGCCTTGCGCACGCGCGGGTCGGCCAGCATCGGATCCTTCACGTTGAAGTCGATGTGCGCGAACAAGTTCTGCTCCGAGACCAAGACTTGGTAGCCTGGAATCGTCTTCAGCTGATCGTACAGGTTCGCCGACGCGCGAAACCACGCATCGATCTCGTGCGTCTGCAGCAGCACCTTGATGGTGTTCGTGCTCGCGACGAACTTGAAGATGATCTTCGAGAGCTTGGGCGGCCCACGCCAATAATCGGGATTGGCGACCAGCGCGATGTGGTCGCCGTGCTGCCACTCGGTGATCTTGAACGGCCCCGAACCGATGGGCAGCGAGTTGTACGGCAGCTGGTTGACGTTGGGATACTGCGCGAGCAGATGCGCCGGCATGACGGGGAATCCGCCCTGCTGGCACATGAAGTACGCGATGATCGGCGAGAATACGCGCTTCATGTGGACGACGACCGTGAAGTCGTCGGGCGTGTCGATCGTCTTGATCTGATCGTAGCCGGTGCGCACCTGCACGTTGTTGGCGGGATTCATGATGGCGTGAAACGTGAACGCCACGTCCTTGGCGGTGAGCGGCACGCCGTCTTGCCACTTGACCCCGTGGCGCATGTGATAGATGATCGTCAAACCGTCGCGCGAGATCCCGCCGTTGGCAAGCGTCGGAACTTCCAGCGCCAGCTCTGGCGCAAAGTTCAGTTTGTCGTCGTAATTGAAGAAGAACGAGAACGCCATGTACTCGAGGTCGGCCACGGTCGCTTGCGTGGTAATCAAAGGGTTGAGCGAATCCGGCTCCTGGATATCGGCGTAGCGCAGCACGCCGGGGATCGAGCCGCCGCCGCCCTCGGGCGCGGTGGTGCTTTGCGATACTTTGCTGCACGATACCAGCGCCAGCGCGGCGAGCATGACGACTGCAAGCGCAACCGCGAAGCGCAACGCGATCTGTTTCATTTCATCTCCCATTCCCAGGAATTCCAGTTGCTCGTGGTCGCCGGCGCCGGCTTGAAATTCTCAAAGCCGTCGGCAGTCACGAAGATCTGGCGCTGGAAGTACACGATGATGGTGGCCGATTGCGCGGCGATCTCCTTTTGGATGATCGAATAGTACTTCTTGCGCACCCTTTGGTCGTAGCTGGAAAGCGCGCCCTTCTCTGCGGCGTCAAGCGCCGGGTCCGACCAATACAGCGAGTTCTGGCCCGCGGGCGGAATGTTGTAGGTTGTGTAGATCGACTCGTCGTCGCCCGGATCCACGCCCGCGACCCACGAGTACCACGCCGCGTCGTACTTGCCCGCGAGCAGGATGCCGCCGCGCTGATAGTTGTCGAAATACAGCGCGGTCGGGTAGTTCTTGATGGACGCCTCGGCACCGATGCGCCGGAAATCCTCTTGTAATATCTGTTCGACGGCCTCACCGGTCTTGTTGCCGGTCGCCGCCGCGAGGTCGAACGCGAGGCGCTGGCCGTTCTTCACGCGCACGCCGTCTGGCCCGAGCTTCCAGCCCGCCGCGTCGAGCAGCGCGGCCGACTGCGCGGGATCGTAGTCGTAGTGCGCGACGTCCGGCTCGTACGCCCACGAGAACGCCGGCAAGTCCGAATACGCCGCGATGTGCACGTCGTACGTGACGTCGTGGATGATCTTCTGACGGTCGATCGCGTGCGCGAGCGCTTGGCGCACGCGCAGGTCTTGGAACAGCGGGTTCTTCTGGTTCAGGTCGAGGTGCGAATACACCAGTGCGGGCTCGAGCTGGACGCGGAAACCGTCCGCCGGCAGATCGCGGATCTGCGGATACAGGCCGGAGGGCGCTCGGAACCACGCGTCGATCTCGTGCGTGCGCAGCTGCGTGAGGATGGTCGTCTCCGCCGGGATCACCTTGTAGATGATGCGCTTGAGCTTGGGCGGTCCGCGCCAGTAATCGGCATTGGCCTCAAGCTCGACGCGATCGCCGTGGATCCACTTCACGAACTTGAACGGGCCGGTGCCGATCGGATCGGTGTTGAACGGCACGCGGTTGATGTCGGCGTATTTCTCGAGGATGTGCGCCGGCAGCACCGGGTACAGTCCGCTCTCGCAGAAGTAGGTCGCGACCGCCGGCGCGTAGATATCTTTCAGATGGAAGCGCACGGTATGGTCGTCGACCGCCTCAACGCTCGCGACGCGATCCCAGCCGCGGCGCGTCTGCACGTTGTTCGCCGGATTGAGGATCGCATGAACGGTGAACACGACGTCGTGCGCGGTGAATGGCGCGCCGTCGTGCCACTTGACGCCCTGGCGCAGATGGTAGGTGAGGGTGAGGCCGTCCTTGCTGATGCCGCCGTTCGCATACGTCGGCACCTCCGTCGCGAGCTCGGGGACGAAGCGCATCTTGTCGTCGAGGTTGAAGAAGAATCCGAAGATGAACATGTCCATGTCGGTGCCCACGGCCACCAGCCGCAGCAGCGGATTCATGGAGATAGGTTCTTCGATGTCGGCGTAGCGCAACGTGCCCGGAATCGTCTGCGAGCGCGCCGGAGCGTTCGTGCTCTGCGAGACTTTGCTGCAGCCGTTGACGAGCAGCGCCGCGAGCGCGGCGCACGCGATCGCCTGCGTCCGCCTGACTACTTCATCTCCCATTCCCACGTGTTCCAGTTGCTGGTCGTCGCGGGCGCGGGTTTGAAGTTCAGGAAATTCGTCGACGTCACGAAGATCTGGCGCGAATAATACTCGACGATCGTGTACGCCTGGGCCGCGAGCTCCTTTTGGATCACCGAGTAGTATTTCTTGCGCGTGTTCTGGTCGTAGGTCGACAAGGCGGCTTTTTCCGCCTGATCGATGAGCGGGTCGACCAAGTACAGATCGTTCTGGCCGACAGGCGGGATCTCGTAGCTCGCATACAGCGACTCGTTGTCCGGATCGGCGCCCGCGACCCATGCGTAAAACGCCGCGTCGTAGTTGCCGCGCGTCAGGATGCCGTTCTGCTGATATGGGGCGAAGAAGAGCGCCGCCGGATAATTCTTGATCGAAGCGTCGATGCCGATGGCGCGCAGATCTTGCTGCACCAGCGCTTCAGTCGCCTCGCCGTTCTTGCCGCCGGCGACCGTGTTCAGCGTGAACGCGAGTCGCTGGCCGTTCTTCACCCGCACGCCGTCGGCACCGGGCGTCCACCCCGCCTCGTCAAGCAGCTGCCGCGCCTTCGCCAGATCGTAGTCATAGTGCGCGACGTCCGGATCGTATGCCCACGAAAGTTTGGGCGTGACGCTGTAGCCGATCTCGTGGACATCGTGCGTGATGTCGTGGACGATCTTCCTGCGGTTGATGGCATAGGCGATCGCCTGGCGCACTTTGAGATCGTCGAAGAGCGCGTTCTTCTGGTTGAGGTCGAGATGCGCGTACAGCAGCGACGGCTCGAGCTCGATCCGGTAGCCGAGCGCGGGCAGCTCTTGGATCTCGGGATAGAGGTTCGATCCCGCGCGGAACCACGCGTCGAGCTCGTGCGTGCGCATCTGCGTGAGAATTGTGTTCTCGGTGGGGATGAAACGCTCGATGATACGTTTGAGTTTGGGCGCGCCGCGCCAGTAATCAGGATTGGCCTCGAGCTCGACGTGGTCGCCGTGCACCCACTTGACGAACTTGAACGGCCCGGTGCCGATCGGCTGCGTGTTGAACGGCACCTGATTGAGGTTGGGGTACTTCTCGAGAAGGTGCGCCGGCAGGACCGGGAAGTTGCCGCTCTCGGCGAAGTACGTCGCGACCGCGGACGCATAGATCTTCTTGAGATGGAATTTGACGGTGTAGTCGTCGGGCGCTTCGACGCTGGCGATGCGATCCCAACCGACACGCGTCTCGACGTTGTTCGCCGGATTGAGGATGGCGTGCGTCGTGAAGACGACGTCGTGCGAGGTGAACGGCACGCCGTCGTGCCACTTCACGCCTTTGCGCAGATGATAGGTCAGCGTCAGCCCGTCCTTGCTGATGCCGCCGTTCTCGTAGCTCGGCACGTCCGTGGCCAGCTCCGGCACCCAGTGCATCTTGTCGTCGAGATTGAAGAAAAAACCGTACATGAACATGTAGAGATCGATGCTCGTCGCGGTGAGCGTGAGCAGCGGATTCATGGTCGTCGGCTCTTCGATCTCCGCGTAGCGCAGCGTGCCCGGGATCGTCGTGCTGGCCGGCGGCGTGTTGGTGCTCTGCTGAACTTTGCTGCAGCCGGAGGCGACGACAAGCGCGCCCGCCGTGAAAGCGAGCGCAAGCGTACCGAAGAGACGCGTTATTGGCCGGCGCCGCCCGAGGGCGGGGGCACCACCACCGTGATGCTGCCCTTCATCGATTGATCGGTCATGCTCGAATAGGCGAACGTGCCCGCCATCGCGGCGACCCACGTCCAGCGTCCCCCGTTGGGCGCGATCATGCCCGAGTCGAAGGCGCCCGGCGACGTGACCGAGTGCGGCTGCGAGTCCTCGTTTGTCCATGTGACGACCGTCCCCAAGTTGACCGAGATGTTGCCGGGCTTGAACGAGTTCTCGCCGCGGCTGCCGACGATGGCGATATTGACGACAGGCGAATTGCTGTGCTGTTGGCAGGCGGCCAGTCCGGCGACGGAAACGAGCACGCACGCAGCGAGCAGACAAGCGCGGCGGAGGGACGGCTGCATGTGTGCTCGGTTCTTATCTATTCGCGATGATGCCTTCCGCGAAGTAGAGGTTCTGCTGCGCGGTGTACAAGGCGAACAGCGCGTTCACGTAGTCGCCGCGCGCTTTGGTGAGTCCGGTCTCCGCGTTGAGCAGCAGCGGCAAGGTCGTCACGCCGGCTTTGTATTGCGCGTTGGTGACGTCGAGCACGGTCTGCGCCTGCGAGAGCTCGACTTGTGCCGACGTGACTCCGGCGAGCGCCGTCTGCGCCGACAGATATGCTTGTCTGACGGTCAGCGACACGGCCAGCTGCGTCGAGAGGAGATCTGCCTGCGCCGTTTCGCTGTTCGCTTCGGCCGCCGCGATCTGACCGTTGGTGAGCCCGCTGTCGTACAGCGGCATGGTGGCGCTCAACCCGAACGAATAGCTGCTCGTCCAGCTGCCGCCGTTGGTCACGAGATTGCCGGCGCTGTCGATGCCCGACGTGGCCGAGCCGACGCTGCCATTCGCGGTGATGATCGGATAGCGGCCCGCACGCGCCGCCCGGACGCCGCGCTCCGCCGCCGTCAGCGCGGCATTTGCCGACTGCAGATCTGTGCGCCGCGCGAGCGCAGTCGCTTCGACCGTCGCGTAGGCGGGCAATAGCGGAGCGGTCTGCTCGAACGACTCCGACAGCGTGACCGGCGTGTCGGATGAGAGTCCCATCGCGTTGAGCAGCGATGCGATCTGCGATTGCTCGCCGTTGGCCGCCTGCGCCTCAGCGAGCTCCGCCTGCGCGACCGGGAGCTGCGCGGTGAGCACATCGGCCCGCGAGGCCACGCCCGCCCGGAACTGCGCTTCAACCAATTGCTCTTGCACCTGGGCGAGCTTGGTGTTCGCGACCGCGACTTGATACGTATAGCGCGCTTGCAGCGCAGCGTAATAGAACGATGCGACGTTGAACAACACCGTGTCCACTTGGCGCAGCTCGCTCAACTGCGCCGCATCGCGGCTGAACTTGGCTTGGCTGATGCGCGCGTAGGTCGCGCCGCCATCGAAGATCAGCTGCTTGATCGTGATCGCCGCGTTGTTCGAAGTGAAGATGCTCGGGATCACGCCGCCGACGGTGGTGCCGGAGCGCAACTGACCCTTGTTGCGGCCGAAGTTGGCGTCCGCGGACAGATTCGGGAAGGCCGCGCTGTTCGCCGTCTCGAGCTGCGCGCCGGCGAGATCGGCTGTCGCGCGCGCGAGCGCCAGTTGCGGCGACTGCTTGACGGCGATCATCTTCGCGTCGTGCAGCGACAGCGGCACGGGCGAGCTGGCGTTCGGAATACCGTACTTCCCGGACGTGTCGGGCGGATACGTCTCGAGATTCGCAGGGATGCCCAGGGGTACGGGCGTGGCGGCCATCGCGGGCGCCGGCGTCGGCGTCGGCGTCGGCGTCGGCGTCGGATGCGCCGAGCTCCCTGCGAGTGACGGCGACGCCGCCGCAAGCGCGACGGCGCAGGTCACAGTCGCAAAAAATCGGATCATACGGTTTCCTTTGTCGTCACTGAGAGGTTCGTGAAGATGATGGCGCTGGGCCCTCGGGGGAACCTACCACGCTGACGACCGAGCCGTCCTGCAATGCGTCCGGACGCTGCGTGATGACCTGGGTGCCGGGCTCGATGCCCGTGACCTCGACCCGGTCCGCCGTCTGCAGGCCGGTCGTCACCGGCACCGACTTGGCCTTGCCATCCACCACGACGTAGACCGCGTTGCCGGTCTCGGTCTGATAGAGCGCGATGCGCGGCAGGATCACGACATTGCGATGCGTGGCTTGTTGGAAATTGCCGTTGGCGACCATGCCGGCGCGCAGCGTGTAGTCGTCGTTGGGCACGACGATGTGCGTCAGATAGCTCAGCGTGCCAGACGACGCTGCGGCGTTGACGACGTCGACTTTCGCGTGCCAGGCGCGGCCCGGCAGCGTGTCGATGGTGACCGTGACCGGCGTGCCCGCCCGCACGTACGCCAGATCGTCGTCCGGAATCCCGACGTTGATCCAAGCCGGATTGAGCTGCGACACGGTCACGAGCGGCGTGCCGGGGCTTGCAAGCGCGCCTCTGTCAACGCTGCGCGCGGTGACGATGCCGTCGAAGGGCGCGGTGACGTTGGTCTGTGCGATCTGCGTGTTGATCGCGTCGAGCGCGGCCTGAGCCGTGCCGATGTCCGCCATCGCAGAGCTGTTGCCGGACTGCAGGTTCGCGTTCTGCGCGGTCACTTCGGCGGCTCGCAGCGCGGCGTCGGCCGATGCCGCCTGGCTCTGCGCTTGGTCGAGCGAGGTCTTCGAGACATAGCCTTGCTTGTACAGCGTCTGATTGCGGGCCAGGTTCGCGTCGGCGTTCTGCGCGGCGACGCGGGCCGAGGTCAGATTCGCATTCGCGGTCGCAGACCCGCCGACGTCGCTCGCGCGCACGCTTTGCAGTTTGGCGGCGGCCTGCGCGGCTTGCGCTTGCAGGGTGCTGTCGTCGATCTTCACGAGCAGTTGGCCGGCGCGCACGCGCTCGCCGAGCGCGACGTAGACCTCTTTGACGTTCCCCGACGCGACCGAGGACAAGACCGCTTGCTGGCGCGGCGCGACGACGCCGGTCAACGTGAACGTCGCGGTGATGTCGCCGCGCGAAGCCACCTGCACCGAGACGGGCAAGCCTTGTACCTTCTTCGGAGCGGGCTTGGCGCACGCGCCGAGGCTCAGCGCGACGGCCGCGGCCAGCATGCCGGCTGCCGCGATGCGTGCCATTGAACCATTGATCAAACGACCGGGTCTCGTACTCATTCCTCCACCATTTCCGAGCCTGCAGCTCTTTCTACCGCTACTGCGCCGGACGGGTCAGTGTTTCGCATCGTGCGGCGCGTGCGAGCGGCTGGCGTCGACCACCCTCGTCAAGACATCGCGCAGACCGCGCTGCAGGTCTTCGGGCAGATGCGCGATCGCGGGCGGCGGCTGCGCGACCAGCACGCTGTAGCGCTGCTGCAGCCGGGCTCCGGCGGCGGTGACCGCCAGCATGCGCATGCGCCGGTCGTTGGGCACGCTGTGACGGCTCACCAGGCCCCGCGCTTCGAGCCGGTCGACCAGCCCGGTGACGCTTGAGGCGTCGCACGCCAGCGTCTCGGCCAGCTCGCTCATCGAACGCGGTCCCTCACAGCTGAGCACGTACAAGGCATGCGCCTGCTGCTTGGTCAGGTCGAACTCGGCGGCGGCGCGTTCGAAATGGTGGCGCTGGGATTGGAAGATCTCGATCATGAGCTGCCACGCCTGCGCGCCCGAGGATCGTACGCCGTTGCCGCGCGCGCCGTTGCTGCGTTTGGATGTGTCCATCGAAGAGGCGCGGCTTCCGGCGGCGGCGATGCGAGTCCTTTATATCTGCAACAATCGAGAATCCAAACAGTTCCGTCGGCGCGCGGGGCGGAGACGAATGGGAAGAGCATACACCACGTTGAATGTGAATGTCATGAGCCCCGAGCTTCGCCTTCGTCTCGGCTGGGCGGCGGTTTTCGTACTGTTCGTCGGCGCGGCCGTGCTGTTCGCCATCGACGTCGCGCGTTGGAACGGCGGCGCGGGCGTCAGGTACGGCAGCGCGACGATCGGCGCGCCCGCGCCGGACACGCGCTTCGTCACGCTTGACGGCGCGAACGCGTCGCTGCGCGACTATGCGGGCAAACCGCTGTTGGTCAACTTCTTCGCCACCTGGTGCACGCCGTGCAAGGCGGAGCTGCCGCTGATCCAGTCGCGCTACGTGCAATTGCGCGCACGCGACCTCGAGGTGCTCGGCGCCGACCAGCAAGAGAGCGCGTCACAAGTGCGCGCGTTCGTCGCCGCGCAGGGCGTCACGTATCCGACGGTGATCGATCAGGGCGCCGCCATCGACGCCTACGGCGGCGAGGCGATCCCCATGTCGCTGTTCATCGACCGGCGAGGGGTGCTGCGCGCTGTGCACGTCGGCGAGATGAACGCCGCGATGCTCGACGCCGACCTCCAGAAGATCCTGTAATCTACGCGGCGCCGTTCTTCTTCGCTTTTGATGCGAGCCACTCGCCGGCCGCACGCGCATCTTTGATCTGCGCTTTGGCCACTGCGATGTAGCGGGGACAGTCGGGCCCATCGGGTTCGTGACAATAGCCGCGCACGCACGTCGCGCCCGCATCTTTGAAGAGCTCGGGATCTTCGCGTTTGAGGATGCGCAAGACTTGGAACGACATCTCGCGGATCTCCCACTGCGCCATGTTGCACGTGCGCAGGGTCAAGAATTCATACCACGCGCGCGCATTGCCGGACACGACGAGCTGGCTGGCCGTCGCGTTGGGCAAGATGAAGCGCGCATCCTCACCCGGTATGCCGGCGTCCAGCATCGACTGATACATGGCGCCGATCTCGCCCATGAGCTCGTCGAACTTGGTCGAGACATCCGGCAGCGACGCGATCTTCTTCGGCTTCACGAAGGGAAACTCGGCGTTCTTGAACGCGAGATAGCGCTGGCTTTGCTGGTCGAATTGGAGATGGCGGTGGCGCACGAGCTGATGCGTCGCGGCACGCGACAGTCCGGTCACTCCGAACACGTAGATATTATGTTCCAGCGTCGAGTGATGGCCCGCAGAACGCACGCGGTCCACGGTCTTAAGCATATCTTGAGGTTTGCTGCGCCAGCGTTCGACGATCGCCTCCGGCGCGTTTGCTGAGTAGCAGGTACGAGCTGCGGTGGCCGTCATCGCGGTCGGCGACGGGGACTTCTCCAGCAGGGTCACGCGCACGGTCACTTCGGGCATAGCGGGACGCGTTTCGCCTTGCGGAGCGGGCTGTCCGCCTGTGCGCGAAACGTCTTACAGAAGCACCCGGATGCGTGCATGTCTAACAGGGGCGGCGGGAAAGAACGCGCGGGTTGGGTAAACGCTTGATGGTATGGGGGGTCCGGCCCCGCATGCTCGCTTTTCAGTAACTCGGCGAGCCGGGACAGTCCCCGACCATTAGAGGACACCACTTTAGGAGGACATGACTTGAAGAGAGTTCACACCAGTTTCGCGGTGGCAGCGCTGGCGGTAGCCGGCATGCTCTTCGCGACGGCGCCGACCCTGGCGCAGGGCAGCGATCAGCTTGTTGCCCCGCAAGTGGTGGCCGATTCGATGGGATCCATGAATTTCGGCTCGCCGCCGTCCGGCGAGATTCCCATCCTTTATAACGACCACCACGTCTATGCCAACCCCAGCGAGCTCAAGCAGAACCGCACCCTCGCCGCCCTCGTCAAGAACGGCGTGATCCTCGTGCCCCTGCGC